>JBHICX010000036.1:0-12011 GCA_046759805.1 Kiloniellales bacterium
CGTCGGCTCGCTGACCCCGGTCTTGCGCCCGTCGTCGGCGAACTGCTCAACCAATATCGTGACGACGAGGATGTGCGAGAGCTTCTGTTGCGCATCATCTGGCAAGGCAAGATCTCGGCATGCGCCGAGGCGGCGCTTTCGTTGGCCCTCGATCCGGGCATGGGCTCGTACACACGGGTCTGCGCCGTGCGCGCCGTCGTGGCGGCAGGTGATGCAGCCATGAAGCGGCGCCTTGTGGACGCGATCATGGATGATCTCGATGCATGGGACGCGCGTCTGCTCAGTTCGGCGTGCGCCGAGCTGTTCCCGTCTGCCCTGACGATCGCCGAGCTTAAAACCATTCTGGAAAACGTTGAGCCTCCCGGGCGATGGGCCTTCAGTGGCTTCCCCGATGCGCTCGAGGAGGTTGCCCGGGCGAAGTGCCCCACGGAACGATGCCACGAACTGCTTGAGATGTGGGTCGGCCTTCTCCAGCGGGAGCCGCACGTCGAGCAGCGGCATGTCGAAATCTCCAGCCGGCATGCATGGCTCCTGCCCGCGACAGCGGTTCTGGCGGAGCGGATTCTTGAGAATGAGGACGAAGAAGCTCTAAGTGACGCAGTCCTGAGCGCCGTCGAACTCGTCGGTGTGGGCCGCCAATACGATCTACACCACCGCATTCATCGCGACCGCCTCGACGAACTGATCGCCGCGCGGCGCGACATGAACCAGGCCCTATTCTGGCGTTCAGTCGAGCGTCAGCGGCAAAAGCAAGAGGCGAGCGGCGAACGCCTGACGGATTATTGGTGGACGCACCACGTCGGCATAATGTGGACGCTTACGGAGCGTGATTTCGCCCCTTTCTTGGTGGACGTCCGGAATAGGGCGCTGCTCGACGACCGCCTCGTCGCATTGACGGCCGCGTTTGAAATCTGGCGCCGCTCAGGCCAAAGCCGAATTGGCCGGCAGGCGCTAAACCGCGCCGTGCGGGGCCAATCGGAGCTCAAGGCCAAGCTCCACGAGCTGTTGCACCCTCCGCCGCCTTCGGACGAGGCAATGCGGCACCGAAAGTGGGAGCGCAAGTTGCAGCGGCGGCGCCGGGAGCGCGAGCGCCGAGAAGCCGATGCACGACAGACCTTTGTGGAAAAACTTCGCCAGGACCCCGGTCGGCTTCGCGACGTCGGCGAGCCTCGCTTGAATGAGATCTTTCCCGACCTCTATGCTCTCACCCGCTGCATCCAGGAGTTGTCGAATACCGATACGCGCTGGGGCGCCTCGGATTGGCCGCTGCTAGAACCGGAGTTCGGCCGTGAGGTCGCCGAAGCAGCGCGGGACGGTCTTATGGCCTTTTGGCGGGTCTTCAGACCGCCGAGTCGGTTGGGTCGACAAGAGGGTGAGCCGATCAAAATCCCGCAAGGTGTCGTCGTGGGCTTGACAGGCCTCGCGATCGAGAGCCGAGAACGGCCGGATTGGTCGAGTCGCTTGTCGCGCGAGGAGGCGGTTCTGGCGGCCTGTTATGCCACGCTTGAAATGAATGGCTTTCCGAATTGGATGCTCGATCTCCAGGAGACCCACCCTGAGGCAGTCTCCGAGGTGCTGGGACAGGAACTCGAATGGGAGTTTGGGCTCGGTGTCAATGCACCTCCACCCCACCATGTGTTGAGCAGCCTTGCATGGGGACCGGAGGCGCTGCGGGAAAGGTTCGTCGGTCGTGTCTTCGAGCTGTTGCGCGAGACCGAACCGAGCCAAGCGACGACCCTCGAAGACTCGCTCACCGTCGTGTTAGGCTCGCCGCAGGCCGATACGACAGCGCTGGCGGCGCTCGCGTGGGAGCGGTTCGCCAAGACTGAAGACGAGGGCCGGCGCCTCACCTGGCTCGTCGCGTGGTTCTGCGTGGCCGCCGGCAGCGCGTTTGAGGCGCTCAGAGGCTGGCTCGCGGAGCCCGCATCGCCCGCCGACGCAGACCGGCGAATGATCAGTTTTTGTAGCGCCCTGATAGATCACCGCACCGTCCGGTTCAAATCCATATGGCGCGATTTCGAGCGCGTTGACATCGTGCGCGAGCTGTTGCCGCTCGTATATTCGCACGTTCGCATAGAGGACGATGCAGTGCATGAAGAGGGCTACAGGCCCGATGCGCGGGACAACGCCGAAAGCACGCGCGGTTATCTCCTTCAGCAACTTTGCGACACACCGGGGCGTCCCGCGTATGACGCCCTAGTCGAACTCTCTCATTGCCTTCCCCATCCGCGCTCGCGCCAGCGGATGGCAGTCCTAGCCCGAGAGCGCGCCGCAGCTGATGGCGAATTTGACCAACCATGGCAGCCGCAGGACGTCGCGGAGTTTGCTGAGAGCGCAGAGCGCGCACCACGCTCGGGCCGGGATCTTTTCGAGGTACTTTTGGACCGCCTCGACGACTTAAAGGCCGACCTTGAGGGGGGTGATGCCAGCGAGGCGCGACTGATTCGAGGCGTGCGGGTTGAGAGCGTCGTACGGACGTGGTTTGCGAGCCGCCTGCGCGCAAGTGCACGGGGGCGCTACAGCGTGCCGCCCGAAGAGGAACTCGCGGATGGCACGAAGCCCGATTTGCGAATACACAATGCCGACGTCGACGCGCCAGTCGCGATCGAGCTCAAGATGGCTGATAGTTGGTCGTACAAGGAGCTGTCTGACGCGCTAAAGAATCAACTGGTCGGGCAATATCTCCGCGACTGTCGATCCCGCAACGGCGTCTTTCTCCTTACGTGGCATGGGAGGAAGCAGCGTTGGCGACATCCGACGAGGGGCCGAATGCTTGATTTCGATCAAATAGTCGCTTCACTGCGGGAAGAAGCAGATAGGATCGTCGCGCAAGACGAGGAGGTTGACGTTCTAGCAGTCGTCGGTGTCGACCTGACGCGGCGGACTGCCAGTGCGTCACAACGTTCGTTGGCTGGCGCTGCGGCCCTGACCCCTAACCGAGGCAACCGCGCCGAACCGTTCACGCGTCGGCGTAGCGCGAGACCTCGATGAGGTTGCCGTCGGGGTCGCGGAAATAGACCGAGCGGATCGGTCCGACGGCCCCGGTGCGGGTGACCGGCCCTTCCTCGATGACCACGCCGCAAGCCTCTAAGTGCACCATGAGCGCCTCGATCGGCGCCTCGGTGAGGAAGCACAAATCGCCGGAACCGGGCGTGGGGTGCCGGGCCTTGGGCTCGAACTCCCGGCCGGCCCGATGCAGGTTGATCTTCTGCCGGCCGAAGGCGAGCCCGGTGCGCCCCTCACTGAAGCTCACCCGCCGCATGCCCAGCACCCGCTCATAGAACTCGGCGGTGGCCTCGATGTCGGCGACGGTAAGTACCAGGTGGTCCAAACCGACCACGCCGACGGCCGGCCCCGATCCGGCCATGGTGCGCCCCCCGCTACTCGGCGGCGACCGGCGCGGGTCGCCGCTCGCCCGGCAGCATGAGGGCGGCGATCAGGCCGGCGGCAGCGGCAACGCCCAGGGCCGCGAACAGAGTCACGAAATCGCCGGTCCGGTCGTATAGGAACCCGACCAGCCAGATCGCCCCCGGCGCGATGCCGATGGACAGCAAAAACTTGGCGCCGAACGCGGTGGCGCGCCAGTTGCCGGGGCTGTAGAGCGCCAACAGGCCGTTCTCCGCCGGCCGGGCGCCGGCGCCGACCACCATCACCGCCATCACCGCCATGAGCATCGGCGCCTCGAACAACAGGCCGGCGAGGATCAGCAGCGGCACCTGGATCACGAACGAGATCGCATACACCCGCCGCATCGGGAACCGGTCTGCCAGGTGGCCGCCCAACAACTGCGCCGCGCCGGCGGCGACGAACACCGCGGTGACATACCACCCGACATGCACCATCTCGCCCCCGGTCAGCCCGGTGAGCCTGAGCGCGAACGCCTTCGGCATCGCCACCTCGACGGCGCTGTAGATGAGCCCGGCGGCCACCATGGTGAGCGACAGGACCAAGAACGCCCGCAAGATGTGGCCGGGCTCAGGCGCGCCCTCGAGCTGGCCCCGGTCCAGACTGGTTTCGACGATGCGGCCGCTCTTCCGCAGCCACAAGAGTGCCAGGCCGGTGAGGATCGAGATCGACCCCGGGATGGTGAAGGCGGCGCGCCAGTCGATGAGCATCGCGAACAGGCTCACGACGCTGGCCGCCGAGGCGGCGCCGATGGCGCCGAACACGCCGTTGACGCCCAGCGCGCGGCCGCGCCGCTCGGCGTTGCGTACCAGCCAGGCCATGCCCACCGGGTGGTAGATCGAGGCCGCGAGCCCGAGCAGGATCAGGCCGAGGGCCACCTGGCCGGGGCTCATGGCCAGGCCGACCAGCACCGCGCCCGACCCGATGCCGAGGAAGAACAGGACCATCATCCCGGTGGCACTCCAGCGGTCGCCCAGCCAGCCAGCCGGCAGGCTGCCCGCCCCATAGAGGAAGGCGCCGAACGTCCACAGCGAGATCAGCTCGCCGTACGGACGGTCGAATTCCTGCTCGAGAAACAGGACCGCGGTCAGATAGAGCGCCGTGAACAGGTGCACGTAGGCGTGGCCGACGCAGCTGAAGGCAAGCGACAGGCGGGCGGAAGATGGGCTCGGCTGATCCATGGACGGGCGTGAATTTGGCTGAGCACCGGGCCGTGATCCGACCGGCAAGACGCGGCATGCTGGCACCGTGACGCCATCCGAACAAGCCTCATGTCCACAACCCGGCCATGCGCGGCGGTCGTCGCCGGGCCCTGCAATCGCCGCATTTCCCCCGCGGCGACGCCCTATTTCTCCCTTTAAAATAAGAGGCTTGCGAAACGAAGTAGAAGTAAGATCAGAACTGCGCTCGAGCCCGGCGTCGATCGCTGCGATGAAGAAATCCGCGAGGCGCCCGCTGCGCCGGTTTCCTGTCGGGACGCTTCGTAACAGTCGACTGGTTGCGCCGGGCGAATGCGAGGCACATATTTTTCCCGTGACAGGGATCACTTTATCCTCAGTAGCTTTTTCTCTATGCTGCCCCCAGGTTCAGGGCAACCAACCGTATGGAGGTCTTGCGATGAAACTGGGCAAGTTGCTTATCGGCGCGGCGTTGGTCACCGGACTGATGGCCGTCGGCTCGACCCCGGGCCACGCCGACAACGAGCTGCTCGGCGGGCTGCTCGGCGGTGCCGCCGGCGCCGGCGTTGGTGGCGCCTTCGGCGGCGGCAAGGGCGCAGCGATCGGCGGTGTCCTCGGCCTCGGTCTTGGGGCGCTCGGCGCAAACCGGCTGTCGAAGGAAGAAGAAGCGCAACAAGGGGCCTACGCCGCCCCACCCCCGCCCGCATACCAGCAGGGCTACACGCCACCCCCGCCCGCATACCAGCAGGGTTACGCCCCGCCGCCGCCGCAGTACCAGCAGGGCTATGCGCCGCCGCCACCGACGGCCTACCAGCAGGGCGGCCAGGGCTATCCGCCGCCGGTACAGCAGACCCCGCAAGCGCCCGCGGCCGCGGCGTCCTTCGACACCTCCTACTGTCGCGAGTACACCAGCACCACGGTGATCGACGGGACGGAGCAGGTGACGCACGGCCTAGCCTGCAGGCAGCCCGACGGCAGCTGGCGGATCGTCAACTAACCCGCCGGCGCCACCTCACATCGCATGAGAGCCCCGCGCCCCGCCCGGGCGCGGGGCCCGCCCATGTGTGCCGCGGGTTCACCCGGTTGCGGCGGCAACCCACTCGAAATAGGCGGCGTAGCCGCCGACGATGGGCAGCGCCACCACGCAGGGACATTCGTAGCTGTGCATCTCGCGCACCCGCGTGGTGAGCGCGTCGAGCTTGTCCTGCCGGGTCTTGGCCACGATCACGGCCTCGGACGCCTCTTGCACGGCGCCGGCCCACCAGTAGGTCGAGGTGACGCCGGCGATCACGTTGACGCCGGCGGCCAGCCGTTCCTCGACCAGGGTGCGGCCGATGCGCCGCGCCTCCGCTTCGGAACCCGTGGTGATGTAGACCAGCCGGGCGGTGATCGCCCCCGCCCCCGGCTCGCCGGGCGAGGGCCGCGCGGGATCGCCGTCGTGGCTCAAGGCGGGCACGCCCCGGGATTGTACGGCGGCAGGTAGTCCGAGCACGGGAGCTTCGGGAACCGGGGCGTCAGCCACATTAGCCGGGTGCCGTCCCACACCGGCTGCGGCGGATAATAGGACCACCAGGGCCGCACGTCCTCGGGCGTGGCGAAGTAGCTCGGGAAGTTGAACAGCCCCAGGAGCCCCCAGCCATGCCCATACTCGTGATGCGTGTGATAGCCGAAGACGCCGGGGTAATGAACGTCGACGTATCCCAGGCGCGGCCCGCCGGCACCGTTGCCAAACCCGCCGATCGTGTCAACGGCGACGCCGCCAACGCCCGCCTCGGCGCCGCCGGCGGCCGCCGGCAGCGCGGCCGTCAGCGCCAGGGCGCCGGCCAACAGGTTGCGTCGCAAAGCCACCATCTTGCGGCAACAAAAGGCCCATCAAGCGACCCCCTGTCAAGCCGGACCTGGCCACACCTGCTGGGAAGCAAGGGTCGCAAAAACGGTACACTAGAGCATTTTCCGTTCAGGCTGAACCGGCCCACGCCCCCACCCGGCCACCCATAGCATACGATTCCGTGGGTGGCCGGGTGGGGGCGTGGGCTAGAACCGATTCCACGTGATCGGATAATGCTCTAGTAGGGCAATCAACGCCGTACCGGGCCGTCGCCGGCCCTGACGGGGCAAGGGCGGTGCAATCGCCTGGGGCTGCAACCGGAGGCAGCTCATGACCGCGCAAGCGCCGACCGGCGAACGGCCCGGCCGCCCGCTCCGGCGCGGTGCGGTGTCCTGACCCTGCCGCCGGGCTACCAACCTGTCGGCTTTGGCGCGCCGGCGGCCGCGGTCCTTCATGCCCAGACTCCGTCCCAATCGTCTGCCGGCGGCCGACTGGCGTAGTGCGCCGCCCGTTCGGCCATGATGCGGGGCGGGCTGAGCGCCGCCCCGCCGGCGTTGGTTCGCGCCGGTCCCGGGTAGTCGAGGGCCCGCCAGGCGGCCGCGGCCTCGGCGAATCGGCGCCCTCGATAGGCCGCGAGCGCCGCCGCGTACCGCTCGGCGTAGCGGCCGAGCTCCGGCGTTGCCTCGGTGGCGAAGGCCAGCGGCTCGAACACCGAGAGCGGCTTCGCCACCCCCTTGAGGCGGACCCGGTCGAGCTCGCACAACAGATACCGGTCGCCGACCAGCCGGGCGGTATCGGCCCCGATCACGACATAGCAGCCATAGGCGTCGGGCACCCCCTCCAGGCGCGCAGCGACGTTGACGGTCTGGCCCACGGCGGTGAAGTTGGTCCGCCGCTCGGTGCCGACGTTGCCGACGATGGCGGCGCCGGAATTCACCCCGATGCGGACCGTGAAGCCGATCTCGCCCCGCGCCTCGGCTGCGGCGCGCTCGTGCAGGACGGCGGCGACCGCGCGGCGTGAGGCCTCGACGGCCTGCACCGCATGATCGGCGGCGGCGGCCGGCGCGCCCCATATGGCCATGACACAGTCGCCGATGAACTTGTCGACGTAGCCGCCGGTCTCCTCGACGATGTCGGCGACGATCCCGAGATACCGGTTGGCGGCGCTCATCACTTGTTGCGGTTCGAGCCCGGCCGACCGCTCGGTGAAGGCGATGAGGTCGGCGAACATGATCGTCACCTCTCGGGTCTCGCCGCCGAGCTTCAGCGCCGCCTCGCTCTCCGCCAGCCGGGTCACCAGCGACGGCGCCAGATAATGTCCGAAGGCCCGCTGCAGCCGATGGCGGCGACGTTCCTCGAACAGGTAGCGGGCCACATAGGCGGTCGCCACCGAGCCGGCCAAGGCCACCCCCGGCGCCACCCAGGGCAGCCACAGCCCCAACCCCAGCGATCCGGTGCCCAAGGCGAAGAGACCGGATTGCCCGGCCAGCATGCCGGCCACCGCGGTCCACGGCCGGACGGCGAAGGCGATCGCCGCCCCGGCTGCCGCCGCCAGCGCCGACATCACCGCGATCACCGCCGGCGGGGAGATGCGGACGAGGCGGCCTTCCGACACCGTTGCCACCGCGGCGGCGTGGATGAATACGCCCGGCACGGTGCCGCTGCCGGGGGCCGAGGCGCCGGCGCGCTGAAGCTCGCAGGCCTTCCCCTCCGCCGGCGGCGGCCGGGTGTCGGGCGCCGGCGCCGGCAGGAAGCGGTCGACGGCGACCCTGCGGTCCTCCTCCGGCAGGGCCGTGCCGATGAGGAGGGTTCGGCCGGCGAACGCCCGCTTCAGCGCCTCGGAATCGTGCTCGGCGCAGCGCAGCACGTCGATCACCGAATAGGCCGGCATGGCCTGCAACGGCCGCCGCGGGGCCAGCAGGATCGCCTCGGGCGGCGCCGCGATGCCGGCACGCGCCAGCAGCGCCCCGGCGAGACTGGGCCTCACGCCCTCTTGCTCGGCCTCGAAGCGGAGTGGCACGCGACGATGCACACCGCCCGGATCCGGCTGGATCTCGACGTAACCGAGGGCGTTCGGATCGCGCCCCGCGCCCATGGCATAGAAGAACGGCGCCGCCACCGGAGTCGGCGCCGAGCGGGCCAGCACCACGCGCTCGCGGTGGCGGCTCAACGCCGCCAGGAAGGGCTGCTCATGGTCCGCAATGATGCGGTTGGTGTTGTAGGCGAAGATCATGTCGAAGCCGACCGCCCGCGCCCCCGCCGTCATCACGCCGTCGAGCAGCCTGGCCCAATATGGCCCCAGCAGCACCCGCGGCACCGCCGCCAGCTCCGGCGCGTCGAGGCTGCGCCGGTCGAGCACGATGACCGCCACCGAGCGCTCATCCGAGGCCGGGTGAGCCGGGCCGGCCATCGCCCGGGCCGCGATCATGAGGTCGTACAGCAACCCGTCGCCGCCGATCGGACCGCCCACCGCGAGGGTGGTGGCGAGTGCTGCGCCGGCGCTGCCGGCGACGATCCAGCGGCGGTATGCGCGAACGGCGTCCACGCTCTACCGATTAGGGAATTTTCCGTTCAGGCGGAACCGGCCCACTCCCCCGCCCGGCCCCCGGCCCGTCCGCCGGGGCGGGCACCCACAGCGTACGATTCCGTTGGGTGGCCGGGCGGGGGCGTGGGCCGGAACGATTCGACGTGAGTGGACACCGCTATAGTCCGGGCTAATCCACGCGAAGCAGGGTCAGAGGGCGCGGACGGTCGGTGTCCTTGGTCTTGCTGGCGATGAAGTCGAGCGAGAAGGCGTCACTACCATCCCGGCCGCGCAGCACCAGACGGTAATCCCCGCGATGCTTCAGCGCGGGCAGGTGGTCCGGCCAGCTGAACCGGCGGCCGTCGAGGGGCAGGTCGGCCACCGTCTTTCCGCCTCGGGTGACGATCACGCCGGTGATGTCGCCGGCTCGCCTGCCGACCAGCACGAAGTACGGTCGCGTCGGAAGCTCGCGGCCGCTTGGCCCGGCGCGCAGCACTAGTCCGCCGGCCTGGCCGCCCGATCTCTGGGCGCGTATTTCCTTGGGGCAATCCTGCTGCGCCTCTCGCTCGATGCGGCCGCCGGCGACATCGTACCACAGCCGACCGATCGCCAACTCACCGCCGGCCACGGTGACCTCGCGGCAGGTGTTGTAATGGGCGAAGGTCAGCCGGCCACCGGTGCCCAGCGCCAGGACCGTGCCGTCGGTGATCTCGGTGAAGGGCGCCAGCGGCGGGCTCACCTCGCCAACCACTTCGAGGGCCAAGCCTGCCGGCTTCTGCGCCCTGGCCTGCGGCATGGTCACCGCCGCGACCAGGATCACGGCCGCCGCCGTTCTGAGGAGGGTGCCAAACATCGCCACGGACACCAAACTCGTTGCGACTGCCGATCTTGAAGAATTCCGACCGCGATTGCCAGCCTGCAATACCCGGACCGTCCACGGCAGGCGCCTCAATGGATCAGCGATCCGCCGTTCACGTCGATCACCGCGCCGGTGACGTAGGACGCGAGCTCCGAGGCCAGGAACAGGCACACGCCGGCCACGTCCTCGGCCCGCCCCAGGCGGCCCATCGGCACGCCCTGGCGCGCCGCCTCGCGCCGTTCCGGAGTCAACTGGCCGTGGAAGATGTCGGTATCGATCATGCCCGGCGCCACAGAGTTGACCCGGATTCCCTCCGCCGCCAGCTCCCGGGCCATGGCCTTGGCGAGCCCCATGATTCCGGCCTTGGACGCCGCATAGTGGGGACCGCCGAACAGGCCGCCGCCGCGCTGTCCGGCCACCGAGGCCAGGCACACGATGGCGCCCGCCTTGCGGGAGCGGAAATGCGGGATCACCGCCTGCGACATGTACATGGTGCCGCGCAGGTTGATGTCCATCAGCCGCTCGTAGTCCTCGGGCGCGATCTCCATGATCTTGAGCGGCACCGAGATGCCGGCATTGTTGACCAGGATGTCGAGCCCGCCGAACTCGGCGATCACCTGGCCCGCGACCTGCTCGCAGGCCGCCTTGTCGGTGACGTCGCAGGCAAAGCCCAGATGCTTGGGCCCGATCTCGGCGGCGACGGCGGCCGAAGCGTCCTGGTCCAGGTCCAGGATCGCGACCCGGGCGCCGTGCTCGGCGAACAGCCGTGCCGTCGCCTTGCCGATGCCGCGTGCCGATGCGGCACCGGTGATGATCGCGGTCTTGCCTTCAAGCAGCATTGCCCCCCCCTTCGAGTCAACCGACGGGGTCCGGGATGGTGGCACCGCATCCCAGGTCCGGGTCGCGGTAGGCCGCCTGCCAGTTCCGCGCCGCCAGGAGCTGGGCACAGTTGAGGAACCGGGCACCGATGAGGACCGCGCCGGCGAGGTCGGCGCCGTCGAGCACGGCCTTGAACAGGTTGGCACCGCTCATGTCGGCGCCGGTGAGCTCGGCACCGCTCAGGATGCTGCCACGCAGGTCGGCACCACGCAAATCCGCGCCGGTGAGATCGAACCCCGTCAGATCCAGCCCCCTTAGGGCGCCGCCGGACAGGTCGGGCGCCGCCGCCGCGGGTTCCTTCCGCCAGGCGTTCCACGCTTGGGCGCCCTCGCGCACGCGGGCCAGATGCACCTCATCCGCCATCGCCCGTCCCGCCTATGAGCCCCGCCGAGAGCCTGCTCGCGGCGTCCAGGCGGGCGGTGTCCAGCTGCGCCCGGGTCAGGCCGCGGGCGCCGCGCAGGTCGGCGCCGGCGAGGTCGGCGGCGTCCAGCTTCGCCACCCGGAGATAGGCCTCGCGAAGATCGGCACCGCGCAGGGACGCCTGGATGAGAAACGCCCCGCCGATGCGGGCCCGCCTGAGGTCGGCGCCATCCAACCGGGCGCGCCGCAACCCGGCGCCGCGCAGGTTAGCCTCGCGCAGATCGGCGCCGCTGAGGTCCGCACCATCCAGATGCACGCCGCTCATGTCGGCGCCGCGCATCGACGCCCGCCTGAGCACCGCGCCCGGCAGGAAGGCGAATTCCAAGTCGGCGCCCGCGAGGCAGGCGCCCTCGAGGTCGGCGGAGACCAGTTTGCCGCCGCTCAACCGCGCTTGCGTGAGGTCGGCACGAACGAGCCGCGCCCGTGTGAGATCGGCGCCCATCAGGTTGGCCCGGTGCAGGTTGGCGTCGGTGAAATTGGCTCCTTCAAGCACCGCGCGGTCCATCCGGACCCGACGCAGGTTCATGCCGGAGAAGTCCATCCCGGAAAGCTCGGCGGAGTCGAGTCGGGCCCGCCTGCCCATCCGCCGGCCGCTCTCCAGATAGAGCCGATGCGCCTCCAGGATCCGTGCCACCTCGTCGGCCGAGACCGCGCGCACCGGCCGGGCCGCCGAACGGGAGGCCCTCGGCGCCAACGGCGAGCGCGGCAGGCTGGGCTCCGCCATGGGATGCATGCTAGATCAACTTGCATTCGTACGGAACCGGTCCACCCCCCACTTGGCGCTGAGAGCGCATTCGGTCGGCTTCGACCGTGGCCTCCGGCATGCGGCCGCGGCGCGGGTTCGCCATTCGGTGGCGGCTAAAGCATTTTCCACTTGATTGGAATCGCACCAGCCCACGCCCCCGCCCGGCCACCCAC
>JBHICX010000037.1:0-11862 GCA_046759805.1 Kiloniellales bacterium
TCGGCCTGGTCCTCGTACCAGTCCAGCTCCCGGTAGTCGAACCCGGTGTCGATCGTCGGCTTCACCACCTCGAAGTACGGTGATAGGTCGAAGTCGCGGGGTGCGAACAGGCTGTGATGGCGGATGTGCAGGATCTCGCGCACCATGCGGCGCTGGTTCGCCGTGTCGTAGACGTGCTGCGTGCGCACCTTCGGCAGGATCGGATAGCGCACGGACTGGAAGGCCTGGGCGATCAGCGTTGAGCAGATCGCCCGCGTCGGGTCGCCGCTGCCGAGCGCCAGCATGCGACGCCGCCAGCGCGTCGGCACCGGCGGCGTCGGCAAGAGATAGCGCATCAGGTCGACGACGTTCTTGAGGTCGTACTGCATGCCGAGGCGGTCGACCATGAAATTGACCACCTTGCGCCGGTCCTCTTCGGTCAGCCCCACCGGCCGGCAAATCCGGGTGTTGAAGTTGCGGTACTTGCTGACCGGCACGGCGATGACGCCCTCCAAGAGCTCCGCCTCGATCAGAACCCTGGGCTCCGAGCCGTCGCTCGGCCTCGGCAGCGCATCGCCGACATAGAGCGCCACGTGCGACCACGTCGATTGGGTCAGGTACTTGATCGCCACGCTGAACCGTCTGTCCCCATCGATGAGCAGAACGTCGCCCGGCCGCATGCACTGGCGCAGCAGCCGCACCGGGGTGACCGAAAACGGCACGTATCGGCCCGTGGGCTCGTCCAGATAGCGCGCCAGCCACGTTCCGATCCTGCTCGCCGCCCAATTGAACATGGCTCAGTTCCGCAGTGGCTTGCCGGTCTCGAGCATGTGCCGCATGCGGGCAATCGAGGCGGGGTGTCGCCCCAGCTCGAGGAAGGCCTCGCGTTCGAGATCGAACAGCTCGTCCTCCGACACCGACTCGGTGATGTCGGTGTCGCCGCCGCTCACCACCCCGGCGAGCGTCCTGGCGACGACCGCGTCGTGGGGCGTCGCCTTGCCGCTTCGTCGCAGCCCATCGATGGTAAGCGTGAGCGCGATCCCGCCGGTCTTGCCGGGCAGCGGGATCGCGGGCGCATCGTCCGGTGGGCGGTAGCCATCGGCGAGCGCCACCGCCTTCGCCTTGGCGTCGGCGAGCACGCGGTCGCGGTTCATGGTGATGCCGTCGTCGCGGCGCAGGAACAGGAGGTCCTTCGCCTCCTGCGCCGATTTCGCCACCGTGGCCAGGCCAATGGTCTCGAACACCTTGGTCACCGGCGGCATCGGCCCACCGGGCCGGTCCGGCACCGCGTGCCACCGGAGCAGCATCTCCTTGCAGCCGCCCCAGCCGGGGATCAGGCCGACGCCGGTCTCGACCAGGCCGGCGTAGGTCTCGGCGTGGGCCTGGACCGCGTCGCAGTGCAAAAGGATCTCGCAGCCGCCGCCGAGGGCCATGCCCGAGGGCGCGCCGACCACCGGGAAGGGGGCATACTTGAGGGCCTTGTAGGCCTTCTGTCCCGCCCTGACGGCGTAGGCGATGGCGAAGCGGGCGCGCAGGCGCGCCGCGATCAGCATGAGCCCGACATTGGCGCCGACGGAGAAGTTTGTCCCCTCGTTGTGGATGACCAGCCCCTTGTAGTCGGCGGCGACGATCTTGACCGCCTTGCGGATCATGGCGAGCGTGAGCGGATCGAGCGAATTCATGCGGCTGTGGAACTCGAGGCAGGCGACGCCGTCGCCGATGTCCCACAGGCTGGCCGACCGGTTCCGGGCCAGAGGCTGCGAGCGCCGCTTGACGTCGGACAGAAGCAGCAGCCCCGGGGCGCGCGGCACGGGGCGGTAGGCGCCCTCAAGCCCCAGCCGCTCGAGGGTGCCGTCGCGCACCCGGTAGAACGGCCGTCCGGCGGCCGTCTCCAGGAGCGCCGGCACCATCTCGCCGTCGCGTCGCAGGCGCTCGGCGAACCACGCCGGCCCGAGCCGGTCGATCAGCTCGAAGGGCCCGTGCTTCCAGTTGAAGCCGAGACGCATCGCCTGGTCGACGGCGGCGACGTCGTCGGCGATCTCGGGCACTAGGCCGGCGGCGTAGGCGAGCGTTCGCGACAGCACCCGCCAGGCGTAGCGGCCGCCGCGGTCGCCGTGCTCGACGAGCGCGCGCGGGCCCCTCTTCTTCGCCGCCTCGACGCTCTTCAGCTTCGGCTTCTCCGCCGTCCGATACGCCTCGGTGCGAAGGTCGAGCGCCTGCTTGACGCGCTTGCCGTCGCTCTGGTCGAGGCGGTAGAAGCCGCCCTTTCCCTTGCGGCCGGTCAGGCCCTTGGCGATCATCCGCTCGATCAGCTCGGGCTCGCGATAGATGTCGTGGAACGGGTCGTCGGGCGGCAGCTGCGCCGACATGCTGGCGAGGACCGACGGCATGAGATCGAGCCCCACCATGTCCAGAAGGCCGAACACGCCGGTCTTGGGGATGCCGAGCGGGCGGCCCATGACGGCGTCCGCCTCCTCGATCGAAAGGCCACGGTCGATGGCCTCGGTGACGGCGCACTGAAGCCAGTAGATGCCGATGCGGTTGGCGATGAACCCCGGCGTGTCCTTGCAGATGACGACGCCCTTGCCGAGCGCGTGATCGGCGAAGCTCTGGATGGTCTCGACCGCATCGGCGCGGGTGTCGGGGCCGGCGACCAGCTCCATGAGCCGCAGGTAGCGGGGCGGATTGAAGAAATGCGTAATCAGGAAGTCGCGCGCGAACCCCTCGGGCATGCCCTCGGTGAGGCGGGCCAGCGGGATCGTCGAGGTGTTCGAGGAGACGATCGAACCCGGCTTGCGCGCGCCCTCGATGCGCCGGTAGAGGTCGCGCTTGATCCGGGCGTCCTCGACCACCGCCTCAAGGATCCAATCGCAGTCGCCGAGGCGCCCGAGGTGGTCCTCGATGTTGCCCGGGGTGACCAGCCGGGCGTTGCGTCGGTGCATGAAGGCGGCCGGGTCCGAGGCGAGCAGCCTGTCGATCGCCGCCTTGGCGACGGCGTCGCGGTCATCGGCGTTCTCCGGCACCAGGTCGAGCAGCTCGACCGGCACGCCCGCGTTGGCGACATGGGCGGCGATCGCCGAGCCCATTACCCCGGCGCCGATCACCCCGACCCTGGGGATCTCGCTCATCCCACGGCCTCGAGAATCGTAGCGATCCCCTGGCCGCCGCCGATGCACTGTGTCGACAGGGCGAACGCGCCGCCGTCGCGCTTCATAAGGGCGGCCGCCTTGCCGGTGATGCGCGCCCCGGTGGCGCCCAGCGGATGCCCCAGCGCAATCGCGCCACCGTCCGGGTTGATGCGCGAGGCGTCGAGGTCGAGTTCGCGCAGGCAGGCGATGACCTGGGAAGCGAACGCCTCGTTGAGCTCGACGACGTCGAGGTCGGCGATCTCGAGGCCGGCCCGGCGCAGCGCCTTGCGGGTCGCGGCCACCGGCCCGATGCCCATGACCTCGGGCTCGCAGCCGGCGACAGCGATGCTGCGAATCCGGGCCAGCGGCTCCAGGCCCCGCTTCTCGGCGTAGGCCTCGCTGCACACCAGGGTGGCGGCGGCGCCGTCGGTGAGCGGCGACGAGGTGCCGGCGGTCACCGAGCCGTGCTCGTCGAACGCCGGGGTCAGCGCCGCCAACGCCTCTGCCGTGGTTTCGGGGCGGATGCAGCCGTCGCGGTCGACCCGCATGCCGTCGACCTCGATCGGCACGAGCTCGTCGTCGAACCGGCCCTGGCGCCGCGCCCCCGCCGCCTTTTGCTGGCTTGCCACGGCGAACTCTTCCTGCTCGCGGCGGGTGATCTGGTAGCGCGCGGCGACGTTCTCGGCGGTCTCGCCCATGCTGATGTAGGCCTGTGGCATGTTGCGGTAGAGCGCCGGATTGGGCATCGGGTTGTACCCGCCGAGGGGCACCCGGGTCATCGACTCGACCCCGCCGCAGATGAAGACCTCGCCGGCGTTCATCTCGATCGCCCCCGCCGCCATGTGGATCGCGTACATCGATGAGCCGCAGAAGCGGTTCACCGTGGCGCCCGCGACGCTCACCGGCAGGCCGGCCTGAAGTACTACCAGCCGCGCCACGTTGAGCCCCTGCTCGGCCTCGGGAAAGGCGCAGCCGAGAATCAGGTCCTCGATGTCGTCCGGCGGAACCCCGGTTCTTTCGACCAGCGCTTTGACCACCTGGGCCGCCATCGTGTCGGGCCGCACCTTGGTCATCTCACCCTTGTGGGCGAAAGTGAAGGGGGATCTCACGTAGCCGGCGATCACGCCGTTGCTCATGGTCACGTTCCTTCTGCTTCAGGGCCGCGTCGGGTGCGTGCCGCCGTCACGCGCGCGCGCCGCGCGATCCAATTCCAGCCTCACGAGGCCGAGGGCGAGTCCTCCGCCGCCCGGCCGGCGCCGCGGCGGGCGTGCTCCTCGGCCGCGAGGTCCTTCTTCGACGGCTTGCCGATCAGTGATCTCGGAAGATCGTCGCGGAACTCGATGAAATCAGGCATCTCGATGGGCGACAGCTTGTCCTTGAGAAACGCTTTCAATTCGTCCTCGCTCAGGCTCTTGCCTTTCTTAAGCGTAACGAAGGCCTTCGGGGTCTGCCCGCGGTAGTCGTCGGGCACGCCGATCACGCTCGCCTCATGGACCGCGTCGTGCAGCAGGATGGCTTCCTCCAGGTCGCGCGGATAGACGTTGTAGCCGCCGCACAGGATGATGTCCTTGATACGGTCTACCAA
The DNA here is from genome assembly GCA_046759805.1 of Kiloniellales bacterium. Taxonomy (GTDB): domain Bacteria; phylum Pseudomonadota; class Alphaproteobacteria; order JBHICX01; family JBHICX01; genus JBHICX01. The sequence continues at coordinate 4,693 of JBHICX010000037.1, forward strand.
AAACACGTAGCCGGCCTCGTCCATGTAGCCGACGTCGCCGGTGTGCAGGCGTCCGTCGACGATCGTCCGGGCCGTCTCGTCGGGCCGGTTCCAGTAGCCGGCCATGACCTGCGGGCCGACGACGCAGATCTCGCCCTTCTCACCGATCGGCAGGGGCTTGTGGGGCGCGTCAGGCGAGCGGATCTCGACGATGGTGCCGGGGATCGGAATGCCGATCGAGCCGTCCTTGCCGCGCCCGTCGAGCGGGTTGCAGGTCACCACCGGCGCGCACTCGCTGAGTCCATAGCCTTCCACCAGGGTGCAGCCCGTCAACCGCTCGAACGCCTCCCGCACCGCCGCCGGCAACGGTGCGCCGCCCGAGATGCAATATTTGAGCGACGAGAGATCGTACTCGGCCAGATCCTCGCTCGCATTGATCGCGGTGAAGATCGTCGGCACACCCATGAACACGGTGATGCGCCGCTTGTCGATGGTCCCCAGCATCTCCTTGAGCACGAAGCGCGGCACCAACACCAGCTCCGCTCCACAGAACAGGCCGACGTTCATGACCAGAGTCATGCCGAACACGTGGAACAGCGGCAACACGCCGAGGATGCGCTCGCCGCCCTCCTCGAGATCGGTCGCCCAGGCGCGCACCTGGTGGGCGTTGGCGGTGAGGTTGGCGTGGGTCAGCATCGCGCCCTTCGCAGCGCCGGTGGTGCCGCCGGTGTATTGCAGCACCGCCACGTCGTGCCAGGGATCGACCTCGGGGGGCGTGACCGCGCCGTCGTTGTCGATCAGGTCGGCGAAACGCACGTGCTGCAGATCGTCCGGGATGTCGGCGATCTCGCTGCGCTTCAAGACCGAGAACATCAGCCCCTTGACCGTCGGCAGGATGTTGCTCATCGGGCAGACGACGATGCTGCGCAACCGCGTATGCGCCAACAGCGCCGCGACCTTGGGGTAGATCTGCCGCAGATCGAGGGTAACGATGATGTCGGTCTCGGAATCCTCGACCAGCTGCGCCAGCTCGCGTTCGACGTAGAGCGGGTTGAGGTTCACGACCGTGCCGCCGGCCTTGAGGATGGCGAAATAGCAGATGACCGAATAAGGCGTGTTCGGCAGGCACAGCCCGACCTTGACCCCCGGCCTCACGCCCAGCTGGGCGAATCCTTTGCCGGCGCGGTTCACCTGGTCGCGGACCTCGGCATAGGTGTAGTGCCGGCCGAGGAAGTCGATGCATGGCCGCTCGGAAAAGCGGCTCGCCGCCTCGTCGATTAAGGTATGCAGGGGCGCCACCGGGATGTCGGCGGACCAGTCGATCCCGGCGGGATAGGGCTCAAGCCACGGGTATGCGGCTGTGGCCGGAGTCCCCGGCGCATGCCGGCCGAAGCGTCGCGCGCGAAGGACATCGCGCAGGCGGATGACCACCGATTTCATCGCAGCATGTTTCCCGAATCACATATGGCGATTTTGACGTGAACGTCACCCCGGTCATGGTCAGATCGAGACACGTCTCCGTGACCGTTGGTGAGCAGCGGGATGCGGCACGGAATATCTGGCGCGGTATCCCCCACGTGGGCCACCTATCGCGTACGATTCCGTTGGATTACCGCATAGCGGGTAAAGATGCTGTGAACAAGTTCCGCCACCCCCTGGTTCACCACCAGCCTGCGGTCCTTCACGTCATAGCCGAGCGGCCCCATGCCGCCCATCCACATACCGTTCTGGCGCCAGGCCGACCGATGGCCTCGTCGCGAAGGCAATGTGCTGGGTTTCGTTGACTTGCGCTTCGAGGTCGACCCGAGGCAACAGAAGATTCTCGAGACCGTCCGTGGCGTGGGGTATGTGCTGAACGCGCGGGCCAAACATGCCGGGGCGGAAGAGTAGCGTTCAGCTGTCAGCATTCAGCCTTCAGCCATCAGCTTTTAGCTAAAAACCGACCGCTGAATGCTGACCGCTGGAAGCCGTCCGTTTCAGGACGGGGTCACGAGACGATAAAGTTTATGTAAAATTTTATCATTGATTTTGACCAGTCTTCGCAGAACGTACCTTTTTTGAAAATTTTTCTTTAAGTCGTCATTAATGATTGGCGCGTAACCTAGAGATTGATGGGGGTCGTTTCGCCGTGGATTTGAGAACCGACCCCCTGGCACGGCGCATCGATCTCGCGGTGCTCGGGATGCGGCTCAAAAGCCGGATACGGGGCCGCTCGATCCATGGGCCCGTGAAGATCGGGAGATAGCGTTCAATGCAGGTGTTGGCAATTACCTCGCAAAAGGGCGGCTCCGGCAAGACGACCTTGGCCGGGCACCTCGCCGTCGAGGCCGAGCGGGTGGGCGCTGGACCGGTGGCCCTGATCGACACCGACCCGCAAGGAAGCTTGGCCGAATGGTGGAATGCCCGGGGGGCGGACACCCCTGCCTTCGTGCATACCTTCGTGGCCCGGCTGGCCGAGGACATCCACAGGATGCAGGCCCTGGCCCACAGGCTCCTGATTATCGACACGCCGCCGGCCATCACGTCGACAATCAGCCACGTGATCCAGGTGTCGGACTTGGTCCTGGTTCCCACCCGGCCGAGCCCGCACGACCTCAGGGCGGCCGGATCCACGGTGGACCTCATCGAGGACCTGGGCAAGCCGCTGGTGTTTGTCATCAATGGCGCCACGGTACGGGCCCGGATCACCGCGGAGGCGGCAATCGCCCTATCGCAGCACGGTACGCTGGCGCCTTCCATCATCCATCAGCGCACCGATTTCGCCGCCAGCATGATCGATGGGCGAACCGTCATGGAGCTGCCTGGCAAGTCCCGATCGGCCGGGGAGATCGCCGGCCTATGGGAGTACCTCGATGATCGCCTCAACAGGATTGGGCACCGAACGGCTCTGCCGCCCGAACGGTCGTTGCCGATCCCGAACCGAGCCTCTGGCTCCAGTGCCGCCCAGTGGCAGGAGGTCATATGAACGACATGAAGGCAGCCTCCCTCACCTGTTCCCTGCTGGTCCGCAAGGGTGCTGCCGCACCATCCGCCTTCGCGCCGCCTCCCCTTGGCGGGTCGAGGGCCGCGCGGCCAGCGAGCGAACCGTTGTCGACCGTGACGCCGGCGTCGGCGCCGGTGGCGGCCCACCTGGGGGCGAAGCAAAGGGCGAACACCGGCCACGCCGGGGCATCGCCGAAGCGCGACCGAACCGGCCGGATAAGGATGTCGCTCCGGCTCCATCCGGTACAGCATCTCAGGCTAAAGCTGGTGGCGGCGTTACGCCGAAAGAGTGCCCAGGATTTGCTGATCTCCGCCATGGAGCGCTACTTGGATGAGCCAACGCCAAATAGGGCCGGCGAAGCCTCCGCCGGGGTGGCCGAAATCGAGAAAGATCCACCTTATTGGCCCACATCGACAAGGCGAAGCTCGTTTGATTTGGCCGGATGAACCCCGGGCCACCGTGAGGATGGCAGGACCGCGGATCATCGCGCCGTAGAGCCACGGGTAGATTGTCATGGGTTTAGCCCAGAACCGTCCCGGCGCGACGACCGAATCGGCCTCGTCAATGATTACCGCTAGAGCGCCGGCCGCCTCCCTCATTAATATGCGGGTCCGACGAAGTCGGCCGTCGACGATGCGAGCGTACACGCCGGAGCCTGGGGACATGGCACCGGGGCCGGAGGGCCTATACCCCAGCGTTGCGGACCTGGACCGAGCGCCCGTCGAAACGGCACCGACGCCTGAGACGGCACCGGCGGAGCCGTCCGAACCGCCGCCGCCACAACCGGAGGCGCCGCCGCCACAACCGGAGGCGACACCGCCGCAACCAGAGGCGACACCGCATAGACCTCGGCCCGCACCCCAGAAGCGCAACGACATTGTTACCTACTGGAGCCAACTGAAGGATAGTCGCCAGTTTCCATCGTGGTCCGACCTCGATTCCAAAGTGATCGCCGACTGCTGGCCGAACAGCCTGCTGTTGAGCTGTGGTGCTGGCACACAGCGTCTGACACTCGAATCGCTATTTATGGAGGCGCTGCGCGAAGACATTCGCAGCGGTGGCGGGAACCGGGGCGAAGGCATCGACTTCACACCGATGCTGACCGACTGGATGCTCTCGGTCGGGCGCGAGGCCGAACGCTTTGGCAAGCCGTTGCATGATACCGATGCGCTTCCGTCCGGGTCCGGCGAAGTTCGCTATCGCGTCATCGCGTTACCGCTGAGCGACGATCAGAAGCGGATCGACCACGTCCTGTGCCACGTCGATCGCGCATAGCGCATTTCATGGCGGCGAGGCGACCGGCCAACGCAGCAATGCAACGATACCCTGGAGTGACGCAATGCCCACAGAACTTCGAAGACTAATATTTGCTCGCGATGAACTGGCCAAGGCGATCGCCAACTATCATGGAGTTGCGAAGGACTGTATGCCTGATGGACATATTGTGTTTTGTAAAGTTGTGCAAGACTCGGAGCTGCATGTTACCGTTAAGATTCTCCCGGAAGGCGAGTCCAATATTCAAACCTTGCGGATGGGTGTCGACGTGATTGGGCCTGCCTTAATGAAGCATTGCCTGGACAATAATATACCCATTCCCAGGAATGCCGAGAAGTCAATAGAGGTGATTGGAGAAAATATAGCAATGACCATCTCTATCAATAATGCAATTGTGAGACTTCCCGATCAAGTATAATACCAGCAACACAAATTCCTGACCGGTGAGCCGAACTGCGCCCGACTTCGGTTGCTGAGAGCCTGTGCGGAAAGCTGCGCACACTCGCAAGACTCAGAAAATCATGACAAACTCTCCGCACGGACTCTAAGAATAACGCCTGAACCGGTTCGGGCGGCGGCCCCCGCCGCTGCGCGACCGCATGGCGCCGGGGGACGCAGGAAATGATCAGAACCGCTGTTGTCACCGGCGCCAGCCGGGGAATCGGCCGTGCCATAGCGGCGCGGCTCATGGCGGAGGGATGGCGGGTCTACAACCTCGATATCATCCAGCCCACCGGCGACCCGGACAACGGGCCTACCTGGGTCGAGGTCGACCTCGCCGACGAAGCCTCGATTGCCGCCGCGTTCGAACGGGTGCTCGCCGACGGACCGGTCACCGGACTGGTGAACAACGCCGCCATCGGTCGCATGACCGGGCTCGAGGACACCACCGTCAAGGACTTCGACGACTCGGTCGCGGTCAACATGCGCGCCCCGATGTTGTGTACCAAGGCCGTGGTGCCGGGCATGAAGGCGGAAGGGTTCGGGCGCATCGTCAGCATCTCCAGCCGGGCGCATCTGGGCAAGACCCAGCGCACCGCCTATGGCGGGACCAAGGGGGCGATCGTGTCCATGGCCAAGGTGTGGGCGCTGGAGCTTGCGGGGGACGGTATCACCTCGAACGTGATCGCCCCGGGGCCCATCCGCACCGAGCTGTTCGATCTCGCCAACCCGCCGGACATGCCGCGCAGCCGACAAATCATCGACGCCATCCCGGTGGGCCGCATGGGCGAGCCCGAGGACGTGGCCAACGCGGCCGCCTTCTTCATGGACGAGCGCGCCGGCTACGTCACCGGGCAAGTGCTCTACGTCTGCGGCGGCATCACCCTCGCCCGCGGCGGCAGCTGATTCCTCGCTTCCCAGGCAGCGATGCGAATACGACGGCTCCATGTCGGGCATGGCCACTGTTCGGTTGATCGGTTGGCTAATCTCGTGATATTATGACCATTAGGATCATATTAGTCAGATTAGGGACGAAACGGTGAAATGGCCGGTTCATGAGGCGAAGAGCCGGTTCAGCGCCCTGGTCGAGCTGGCGCAATCGGAAGGTCCGCAGGTGATTACCCGCCATGGCAAGGATCGGGCCGTGGTCCTGTCAATCGAGGCGTATCGGACGCTCGAGGCGGCCAAGCCCGATTTCAAGGCGTATCTGTTGTCGGGACCGAAGGTCGAAGACTTCGAGATCGAGCGTCCGCGTGAGTTGGGGCGCAAGGTCGAGCTTTGAGCTTCCTCATCGACACCAATGTGGTCTCGGAAACCCGAAAGCGCGTGCCGGACGCTCAGGTTCTTGCCTGGTTGCAGCAGGTCGATCAAAAAGACCTATTTATCAGCGTCTTGACGATAGGCGAGCTGACCAAGGGGGTGGCCAAGCGAGGCCACACCGATCCGCGGGCAGCCGCCGCCCTCGAACACTGGGTGCGTGGTATCGAGCGACTGTTCTCGGACCATGTGATCCCGATCGACAGCGAGATAGCCGCCGCCTGGGGCCGGCTCGACGCCGACACCCCTTTGCCGGTCGTCGACGCCCTGCTTGCCGCCACCGCGAAGGTGCATGGCCTGGTGCTGGTGACCCGCAACGTCAAGGACTTCGAGCAAACCCAGGTGCGGACCATCAATCCTTGGGTATCTGATGCCAGTTCGCCGATGAACGGCAACCTGTGAGGCAGGCCCTCATGTATGGGCCTTCCCGATCGGTCAAGGTTTTGGACGTTGGTGCGACGCACACACTTCGACAAGCTCAGAATGAGGTCCGGCGACGGGCACGCACCTAATCTGCGTGGGCGGCGAGCGCGCGGCGCAGGCGCTCGGCCAAACGCGTGCGGGCCGCCGGCATCTTGCGGTGCGGCTCGCAGAACACGTGGCGCTCGAGGAAGTGGCCGGTCAATCGCAGCCCGGCCAGGATTTCCGCGTCCTGGCCCGCGCCGCCCGTGTCGGTGGGCCGGATGAGGAAGCGCGGCAGGGCCAGCAGGCGGTCGCGCCAGGGGGCGCCAGCGGCCAGCGACACCGCCCGCCCGGTCTTCGGCGAGACGTAGGCGAGCCGTTCGGTGGCGCCGGTGACGGCACAGGCGGTGAGGTCGAGGCCGAACCCGAGCTCGGCGATGAGCGCCAGCTCCCAACGCACATAGGCCTGGCCCCAGGAGGGGCCGGTGAGCGCGTCGACGAGCCTAAGCGTGTCCCGGTAGAGGGCCGGATGCGGCGCCCGCTCCGGCAGCCCCGCCTCGATCAGCGCGCAGGCCGAGGCCAGCGCGCCCAGGCGCCCCGGATCGTCCATCAGGGGCGCCGCCTCGGCGGCCACCAGCTCGCAGCGATAGCTGCCCAGATGCTCCTCCAGCCGCGCCCGCCAGTGCACGCTCACCCGGTTGCCCGGCTGGTAGATGCCGCGCGCCCGGGCCGAGCCGCCGCCATGCACCAGGCCGGCATGGCGGCCATGCGCC
>JBHICX010000038.1:0-11839 GCA_046759805.1 Kiloniellales bacterium
GAAATCGGAGGCGGGCCGTCGCCATCACCCCTTTGTTCGAACATCTGACTATTTTCGGACACTCTTAACCCTCCCGCAGCCCGATTAACAAAGATTTAACATACCCGTAGGGATCCTGACAGGAGCCTCGTGCCGTTTTTCACACATTGTAACTAATCGGCAACACTTTCGCGATTGGACCTGTTCCGCGACAATATCTTGTAGCGTGAAGAAGGCGGAAATATGACAGCCCAGGCCAGCACTGTGCGCACCTAGCTCCTACGTTCTGACACCCGACATCCGATTGCTACCGCGTGCGCCGGCATATCTCGCCTGAACTGTTCCGACGCAGCCGCAACTGCTTTGTCCGCGCGACCGTCCGTGGAGTATGCGTCTATGAGACTTCGGGCACTTCTGAACGATCTCCCGCCGAAGCCGACCGCGGCGCGCCGGCGCTCGGTCATTGGGCGAGCCGCCGCCAGCCGCGGCCCATGTCGATGACGCAGGATCGACCACCTTCCGGCCCGCCTTCGCCAAGCCCGCCCCGGGGGACGGGCCGGGGGCTACGGCGAGCAGGCAGCACGATGGCATAGCGGCCATCGGCTGAACGCCACAAAGTGGCGCGACGTCGGAAGCGATGGGAGTAGGCAGATGCGACCGGCTCCATACCCAATCGTTGGAGCCAGCCGTCAATCTTGATGGGCGTGTCGAGAACCCAGCAGGCGAGCGCAGCCGCGACAGCCAGCTCGATCACCCGATCGGCACCTCCGACGGGCCGGGGCGCGGTGACGCCGGGCGCGCCGCCTTGAGTCGCTCCAGAGTGCTGGTGAACTCGTCCGCTGCCTTGGCCGCCGCCGCGGTGGCCCCGGCGATTTCGGCGTCGGTGATGTCCCGGCCTTCGGCGTGGGCTTGTTGGAGACGCTCGGCGAGCGACAGCCCCTGGATGATCAGGTTGGCCGCATGCCCGGCGTACTGGGCGTTCTTGGGCGACAGGAACTGGCCCGCCACCTGCATGGCAAAGTTGATGACGAGCGGCGCGAACCCGAGAATTGTTGCGAACATGGCAGCCTCCTATTTCGCGGGCAATGGAGTCGCCAGCAACGGCGGCGGCGCCGATGGCTCAGGCACGACCGGCGCCGTCTTGACAGCCTGCAAGTGGGTCGCGCGCAGCAAATCGAGATTGGCATTGGCGGTGCGCAGCTGCGCGAACGCCTTGGCCTCCAGGTTGGCGGCGACGCCGGTGCGGCCCAGCTCCCGCTCTTGGCCCGCCTGCAACAGGAAGGCGCCCGCCGCCTTGATGGCGACCCGTCCGGTGTTGATGTAGGGCTCGAGCGTTTCGCCCTGGGCCACGCTGAGAGTGCCGTCCTGCAACATCGCGTCGAGCTCCTTGACGATCGCCTCGAACATGCCGGCCACCGCTAGGTGAACCTCGCGCGCGGTGCGCGATTGCTGCACGTCCTCGACAGTCGTGCCGGGATCGAACAGCGAGCCCAGGAGGCCGCCGAATACCGAACAGCCGCTCAAACTGAGCAACAGAAAGACGGCTATGAGAAGCTTACTGAAGCGGCGCATCGCTCGTCTCCTTCGGATCGTTCGGGATGGCCCAGACGATGAGCGCGGTCACGGCCGACACTGTGAACTCCTCGAGCCCCGGCCAGTCGAGGCCGAACCCGTCGTGCACGGTGGCGATGACCAGCGCGCTCAGCGGCGCCGTGATGGCCGCCGCCCAGGCTTTGCGGTTGAAACGGATCAGTCCATTCATCTCCGGTTACTCCTCATGAAAAAGGCCCGCCCCGGAGGACGGGCCGGGGCCGCCCAAAGGCGGCACTCGATGGGGCCAACGGTATTACTCAACCCCAGATCAGCCAGCCGGCCGCGAGGCCGGCGGCGAAGCCGACGCCGAGGAGCAAAGCGATAATCCAAAGGAGCGGCGCCAGGGCCGCCCAGCTCAGACCGTCCACGGTGACGTCTCCTTAATCGATGGCCAGGCGCCGGCGCGGCCAATGGCCTATTTGCTCAATCCACCTGGTGGATCGTCACGTCGACCTCGCGCTCCCCGATAGCGTGCAGCAGGCTGACGAAGTCCCGGAAGCCCAGGCGGACGCAGCCGTAGGTCGCCCGCAGCCGGCCGGAGCCGCGACCGGCGTGGATATAGAGGCCCGAGCGGCCGTTGGTCCGGGCGGCCTCGGCTTCGGAACCGATGGCCGTCTCCAGCGGCAGCGGAATTGCCGCCTCGCCGATTGGCGTGCGTTCGGCAAACCAGACGATCCGGGTGCGCGGGTAGTGGCCGCAGGGCGCGTCGCCCCAGGGACGCCGCGGATCGCGCGTCGGGTTGCCCTTTCGGCGCGCGCCCTGAGCGTCCGCCTTGGCGAGGCACGGCGCCGCGCACAGCATCGTGTCGCTCGCTAGGTCCAACAGCCTGAGGGTGCCGGAGTTGCGCCGGTCGCGCGGCAGGGCGATGTCGAGCGACAACGCGGTCGCTAGTCGCGGGGCCGCGCGCCGCGCAGGTCGTCGAGCTTGGTTTCGATCTTGTCCAGATGCTCGGTGAGCCGCTTTTCCACGTCCTTGAGATAGGTGATGGAGGCGTACTCCTTGGCCACCTCCAGTCGGTGCGCGGCGTCGGCCGCCTTGAGATCCTCCACGTCCTGCTCGAGCTGGGCCTTGATCCGCACCACCCACCAGCACAGCCCGGCCAGCGCCGGAATCTCGACGAACTGGATCCACCACACGAAGTCGACGGTGGGCTCGGCCATCCGCCCTGCTCTCCTGCGGCCGAAGCGCGCCGCCGCGACCGCTCACAAGGCCACGCCCGTGGCGTCGCGAACCAGCGCCAGGTAGGCGTCTCGGGGCAAATACACCGCACCGACCCGGCAGCCGTGGAAGAACAACACCACCAAGACCCGCGCCAGACGATCGCTGGAATAGACGACGGCCTGATCTATCGGATCATCGGTGATCGGGGGCGTGGCGTTAAAGAGCGCCCCCAACCGCTCGCTCATCTCGCCTTGGTGCTGGACCGCCTCGGCGTCCGGGACCTGGGCCAGCACCCGCAGCGTCACGTCGGCCGGCGTGGTGCACTGGGCGTCCGCCGAGCCAGGCAGAAAAAAGGCCGCCAGCACGGCGGCCCTCAGACAAAAGGGATTGGAATTCTCATGTCGCTTACTCCAACTGTCAGGTATCAGGGATCAGGGATCAGGGGCGCGCGAAGCCGATACCTGCCCCCGCCGGTGCGCGGGGGACTGATCCCTGATACCTGACATCTGACTTTCGTCACCCCCTCAGCGCCTTGCGCTCGGCGAGCTTGTCCTGGTCCGCCTGCGGCAGCTCGGTGAGGGCGATCACGCCCTTGGTCACCAAGAGATCGATCAGGTCCTCGCTGATGCGCGGCATGTGCGCGTCGGTGGCGGCGAGCTTGGCCAGCCGCCGCGCGGCCTTCTCCTCGGCCGTGAGCGCCACTACCTCGATGCGCTCAATCGGGTCGTCGCCCACCTGCACCGGGTGGCGTATGAGCTTTTGGGTCAAGGGGTCATGGGGCGGCTCCGGCTCTTGGGTGGTTTCGACGAGGCGATGCGTCACTGCCTCCTCGGCGCCGGTCTCGAGCCAGGTCCTGAGGGCGGAGATCGGGGTGTAGCTTCCCCCGGGGTGCATCAGCCGGTCGATGATGACCTCTTTCACTTTGCCGGCACTGTCGAGCTGTACGATCTCTGGCATCTGTCACCTCATCAAATGGTGTAAGTTCGTTCCTGGTCCGCCGCCCAGGTCGCCTCGCCGGTCTTGGTGTGCAAGGTGTCTTCCTCGCCCGAGAACGAACCGGTGTTCGAGCCCTTGAGGCTCCAGTCTTTCGGAGCGTGTTGCTCCTTGGCGCTGTTGCCGGCAGTGATCTTGTAGCTGGTAGGCGCAATCCCATTACCAGCGCCCAAATTGATCTGCACCCAGGACTGCGCCTCCGGAGCACTGCCCCAATGCTTGTCGGTGCCAATGTCGTCGTCGAACGCCTGATAGGCCTGTCGTGTGCCGTCTTCGGACTTCGCCGACGCCACCAGCGGTGACGGCGCCGTGTTCGAGGTCATGGCGCTGGTCGGATGGTCGGTGGCACCCTCGAAGATTTTCAGCTCGCCAACTGCGTGCTCGGTGCCGGATTGCGATGCCGTGATGTCGAGTCGCAAATAGCGGTATTTCTTCTTGGCGGACTTAAAGAATCCAAATACATGCGTGAACATCACGAGAAGTCCAAGTTATCGACGCCGTACATGTTGGTGCCGTCGGAGACGAACACCAGGATGTCCACGTCGTTGGCGCCGGTGGACAGCGTCGGCGCCGTGCCCCCGGGCCACTTGTAGGCGCTGCCGTAGCTGAGCGTCCGCGATCCCGTGGCATCCTGCTTGACGATGAGCACGTAGGTGGCGCCGTCCTTCATGTTGGTCGGGTTATCGAGGGTCCGATTGCCGGCCAGCGTGACCGACGCCACCTGGTTCGCCTCCGCTTCCCAAGCGATGTTGGCCGCGTCGGTAAGCGTGGTGGCGTTGAAGTTCTGCGCCTTCGTATATTCCTGGGCGACTGCCCCGCCTGATTTCAGATTATCCAGAAGCACCCGCTTCGTTGCGGCGGCGCTGGCATCGTAGGTTGCCACGTAGTCCGCCGCGCTGTCCGGGGTGGCGTCCGCGGTGAGCACGTTGATGACCTTGAGCATGTTGGCCAGCGTGATCTTGCGCACCGCGGTGGCGGAGACGTCCTGGACCGCCAACTCGTCGCCGGTGGCCGGCGCGGTCAAGGCCGCCCGCGCGGTGATCTCCTCGCCAGCCCAGAAGCGCGTGACCTCCTCCCAGTAGGAGCCGTTGTTGAACAAGACGATAGCCTTTTTGGCGTCGTCGAGGGAGAAGTCGGCGCCGTCGGCGAGGCTGATCTGCCCGGCGCCGGGCGTGGCCGAATGCTTCACCACCACGGTGCGGGCCGCGTTCTTGGCGCGCAGGAGCAGCAGCCGCCCGGACGGCATGTTGGTGGCGGTGAGCGTATCCAGGTCATCGGTCGAGGCCGCGGCCTCGGTGTCAATCCGATGCACGGCGCCGGTCGGCGTAACGGCGCCGGTGGCAATGGTCAGATCCGCCTCGGCCGAGCCGCCCAGGAGCTCGTCGATCACCGAGCGGATGTCCTCGCCCCACTGCTTGATCTCGCCCTCGGTGCGGGCGTTGTCGTTGAAATAGTTGGCGGCCGGGAGTGCGGTCATTCGTTCGCTCCGCTCACGATGTCAGAAGACAGAAGTCAGAAGTCAGACCCGCGCGCCTTCTGACTTCTGACTTCTGACTTCTGACTTCTGATTTCTGATTTCTGATTTCTGATCAGTATCCTTGCACGAAGGCGTCGACGGTCGCCGCCACCTGCGTGCCGGCGGCGTTGAAGGCCTTGATGAGCGGGCCCTGACTCACATCCTTGTCGGTGATCTCGATCGACCGCGCCTGGTTGGCGTCGGCCTGGATGTCAATGCCCACGAACTTGATCTTGGTATAGGTTTTGGCGAGCGTGAGCCGGGTGCCGCCGGCGGCGATCGCCGCGTCCTGGATATGCTCCTCCACGTCGGCCACGTCCACGGTGGCCTTGAACACCGTGACCTTGCCCTGGATCGCCCCCGATGCCGTGATCAGGCGGAACTCGTACTGCTGCGTGGTGGCTTCTATCGCGCCCGGCCAGGGCTGAAAGTCCGGCGGCGGCGACCAGAAGGCATTGCTGTCGGTGCCCGACCAAAACTTGTTGGTGGACACTTGCGTCCAGAACAAAACTTGGGCGCCGATAGGCCGATACTCGATCGACCACGAGACCGCCACCACCGTGAGCGTGAGCGTCAGCTGGCCGGTTGACGGCGGTGCCCAGGTGGCGAGATAGGTCATCTGCTTATAGAGCGTCGACCAGAAGGCCTGGGCGTCGTCCGCCTGCCAGAACTGGGTCGCGTCCACCCCCGACCAGAACGCGACGCCGGTGTCGTCGGCCACCAGATCACCGGCCCCATCGACGGTGCCGTCGGTGATGGTGCCCGGGAACCCGTCGGCCTTGAAATCCCGCGTCTCCACCACGTTCGCCACCTTGGGGTCGCCCAGGCTCAGGATCAGCACGGCGGCGTTGGCGCTCTCGTTCAGCGCCACGTCGAAGCCCTTGATCATGACCGTAACCTGGCCGCCCTGCTTCAACAGCGACCCGTCGAACTCCGCCACCCTCAGGAGCCCCTCATGGGCCTTGAGCGCCGTGGCCCAGTTGGTGTTGGTTCCCTGGTGATAGCGTATCTGCCAGCCGTCGAAATCGACCGGCTTAACGGGGTAGGGCCAACTGATCCGATTGTTGGCGTCGATCAAGGCCGAGGGCACGTCCGGCGGCAGGGTCGACTTGCCGACCACCTTGTGGCCCACGACAACCGCGAACTCGCTCTCAAGACCCGCCACCGAGACGTATCTCAAGCGCAAATTATAAGCCAGCCCTTCGACGACCGGCCGGAAGCTTACCTTGTTGGCGTTGCGGTCGAAGATGAAGACCTCCCACGCCTGAGTGGTGCCGGTGGGGCGGTATTGCGCCTCGCCGTGCCCGATCTCGGTAGTGGTGGCAGGCAGCTGCAGGGTGACCAGGATCTGTGGCTCGAGGCCGCCGCCGGCGACCGGGATCAGCACCGTCTCGTCCGACTTCACGTCGAGGATCACCGGCGTAGGCGGCTTCACCACGCCAGGGGTCGGCGGCACCGTGATGCGCGGGTCGAAGTCCGGGATCAAGCCGGTGTCCGACGTGTGCACCGCCGGCGCCGGGTCGACGCAGACGATCCGCGCCGAGAGCTCTGGGCCGGGCAGGATCGCCTTCACCTTCATCTCGACGGTCTCGGCCCCGGAGATGCCGAACTGCACGAACTCCCCCACCGCTGGCGCCGAGCCGGCCGGGATGGCGACAGACAGCATGAGTATTGCCGTGTTGCCGGCAGTCGTATCGACGGCGTGGGTGGTGAAGGTGGTGTCGGCCGCTTTACGGATCGTGATCCCGTAGGACTTGCCGGCCTCCATGGTGACCGTCTCGTCGAGAGTGATGGCGGTTACGTTGCCGCCGCCGTCGGTGGTCAAGGATTTGATGCGCCCCGAGGCGAGCCCCCACAGCATCACGTCGTGGGTCATCTGCACCTTGTCGCCGCGCTGACAGACCAGGTGCTCGATGTCGGCCTGGAACTCGACCACCTCCGGCCGCAAGCGTCCCTCGGCCAGGCGGTAGCGACCCTCGCGCCAGGCCTGGGGCTCACGGGTGACACCCCACAGCTCCAGGGTCTCGAACCGGGTGGCGTTCAAGGCTGTGAATCCGTCGTCGTAGACGGTGATCTCGTCCTCCTGCCAGTCCACATCCTCGTTCACGAACCGCACCCGGAGCGCGTGCGGCAGCTTCGGATAGGTGCGGCTCGCCTTGAAGCCGTGACTGTTCTTGGGCGTGAACGCCTGTACGGTGACGGCGTCCGGGTCGTCCCACACCACCGAAGCCTTGCCGTCCTGGATCGTGAAATCGGCGCGCGCCGTCGAGAGGATGTCGCGCATGACCTGAAACACGGTGGTCGAGAAGTCCACCACCCCGTCGAACCGGTACTTGGGCTCACCGTTCTGGTCCAGCTCGTCGCAGCGGTCGGCAAAGGCCTTGAACCCACCCAAGTCGATATTGGCGTCCGCCCAGGGCCTGGCGTTGGCCGCCCCGCGCAGCACCTCGAGCGCCGCCCAGGCCGGATTGCGGGTGGTCTTGGTCTCGAAGGTCGGCGAGCCGGTCGCGGTATAGATCGGCAGCTGGGCCTCGGCGACGGCCGAGAAGGTGTCCACCACGCCGTTGATTTGGTCGGTGGCCCGAATGCGCATCTCGACCAGCGTGTGGCCGGTCACGTTCACCGGCGAGGCGTACTCGATCGAGTTGAGCGCCGTCAGCCAGCTACGGGTACGGCGCTCGGTATTCGAGCTGCTGACATCGTTGTCGTCGGTGAGCCGGGTGACCTTGATGTCCCACTGGTTCGCGGATGGCAGCACCACCCGGATCGCGAAACGGCTCAACGACTTGGTGTACGCGGTATGGGTGAAGGTGCCGGCGTCGACAAAGGCGTCCGGGGTCCCGGCGAGCCGATGCTCTACCTTGATCTGCACCGATTCCGCGGTCCGCACCAACTCCGAGCCGCCGCCCCCGACCACCAGTTGGTCCTGGAAGAACCCGTTCTTGAAGGTCACGTCGAGCACGATCTCGGCGGTAGCGGTGGCGGTCTTGAGGGTCACCGACCCGGCCGCCTTGGTGACCTCCAGGTTGAGTGCCTCGGTCGAGACCGTATCGGGATAGAGCTGGAGGGTTGCTCCTTGATAGTCCGTGTGCGTGACCGTGGCTACGTCGTCGTACTCGGAGAGGTCGATCCCGCCAATCTTCATGGACGAGAGTGTCAATGGCCCGTAGCCGAAGTCGAACAGGAGGCGCAAATACTGGTCCTCGCCGGCGATCTCGGCAAAGGGCCGGGCCGCCATCAGCGGGCGCACCCGGGTCTTGCCGAAGCACCGGGGCACCGGCGCGTAAGGTGCCACCCGGTTGCGGGAGCCGGTGATCGAGAGGGTGGGGCTCACCCGTGCCGCCGCCGTGGTGCCCGCCAGGTTCTCGAGTCGCGCCGGCTGCATCGGCATCAGCGCGTTTATGGCCAGCGTGCCGACGAGGCTCACCGCCGCCCCGGCCAGGCCGGCCGCGATCCCGGCGCCGGCGGCACCCAGCACCGGCAGCAACAGCCCGCCGGTGGCCGCCGTCGCGGCGGCGCCCAAGGCCAGGACCGCCAGCATGGCGATCGCCCGGAAGGTGCTTCCGTCGCCGAACGCCGGCACCACCTTGATCAGCACCAGGGCGCCGGCCTTGGGGCGCACCCGGTGGAAGTACCGGGGCTCGATCCGTTCGGCGCCGATGTAGGCCACCGCCAGCGGCCGCAAGGCGGGCTTAATACCGGCGAGCTCGATCAGCTCGGCCACGCTCAGCCCCTCCGGCACCGCCAGCACCACCCGTTCGCGCGCCGGGGCGAACGGCCGTGGCTCCGCCACCACCCGCACGGTTTTAACGGGGACTGGGAGCGTGCAATCAAGCGGCATGGTTCAACGCCTCATGCCGGTAGGCGCCTGCGATGCGGCGGGCCCAGGTGATGGTCTCGTACCGCTCCAAGGCGACCTCGATCTGGTCCATGACGTGCAGCATCCAGCCCGGGGCCGCCACCAGCGCCACGTGGCCGGCCGCTCCACGTATGCGCAAGAGCAACACGTCGAGCGCCCGCGGACGCTTGACGGTGCGCCAGGGGCCGCGCTCGCCGTCGATCAACCGCGCCACCTCGTCCAGGTCTGCGGCGCTCGCGTACCGATCGGCGTAGCTCGGCAAATCGACACCCAGCTGCTCGGCATAGACGAGCCGCACCAGTCCCCAGCAATCGACGCCGTCGCGGCTGTGCCCCTTGTCGGCATACGGGATGCCGATGTAGCCCTCGGTCCAGATGGGTGGGCCTACGCTGAGGCTTCGGCCCACAGGCGGTTTCTGGTGAGCCTGCCCACCGGAGCCTCCACCCTCCGCAGCGGCAGCGCCGCTGCTGCGGAGGACGGGTTGGCGAAGGTGGGTCACTTGAACAGCCCCGGGTAAAGCGCCGGGTTGTAGGTGTCGGCCGGGTAGGACTCGTCCAGGAGCTCGGGATAGGCGAGCCGGCCACGGATGACGCCGGCGTCCCAGTCGGCCGAGGTCATCTCCAGCTTCAAGGGCCCGATCTCCACCGTGTTGGGGTCGCTGGCCAGCACCACCTCCAGGTCGAAGCTCAAGGGGGAGGAAACCTGGCGCAGGGCCTGGATGATGTCCTGGGCCACGTTGTCGATCGCCACCGTCACCTCCGGCGGCCGCTCCGGGTCGTCGTCGGGCAGGCTGATCTCGAACGGGTAGGCGGTGAAGGTGTTGCCGTTGGAGATGATGGCCTTGGTGTTGTTCACGATCCGAGTGGGCGCCGCGAGATCCGCGTGGTCGATGGTCAACAGCATCAGGAACACCTCGGTGGTCTCTTGCGCGTTCGCCGCCGCCTGCAGCGTCGCGCTCAGAGACCGGGGCATTGTTCAGATTCCAGAAGTCAGAAGTCAGAAGTCAGAGCACGCGCGAGTCTGACCTCTGACTTCTGATCCCTGACTTCTGTCACGGCTGGATCTCCAACTTGAGGCTCACGTCATAGGCCTGCCCGCCGCCAACCATGCGGATTGCTGGCGGCGCCATGATGCCGACGGTCACCGTATTGCCGGTGATCGGATGGGTCATGGTGTAGGTGGTGAGCCCGTCATTGGTGGTGGTGCCATAGAAGGTGCGGAAGTTCGTGAGCTCCGTCGGCGTCATCCGATAAGTCACCTCGAGCCGGTCGGCGCGCGCCGTGTAGCGCCGGCGCCGCTTCGTGGGTCCGGCGTCCATCTCGGTCAGGATCAGGCTGTCGTCGAAGCCCTCGCTGACCGCCACTGCCAACGGCTCGGCCGGCAGTGTGGCGGGCCAGGCGACCATTTAGCGGCTCTGCCGCTCAGAAGTCAGAGGACAGAAGTCAGAAGTCAGATGGCGCATGGGTCTGACTCCTGACTTCTGACCTCTGTCATCTGTCACCGCCCGCGTCCGACGCGCTGGCCGCCCAGCGCCGCGGCCGTGGCTCGGAAGGCCGGGCCGTTGCGTCGGGCGTCCTCGGCCATGATGTTGACGATGATCTCGCGCAAGCCCCCCGGACCCGCCTGCTGGCGCACGTCGATCGGCGGTGCCGAGGCGCCCCGGTGGTCGTTGATCACCACCTTGACCGGCGCCGTCCCCATGCCCCGCGGCAGCACCGTCTCGCCGCGCTGAAGGATGGCCGGAAACTCGTCGCCCCTGAGCCCCGCGTGTAGCCGTGGCGCCGCCGCCATCACCGGTGCCGGCAGGCGCCGCATCGCTCCGGCGGTGGGGCCCACGACGCCGCCACGGTGCATCGGCTGGACACTCATGATGCTGGTTCCAGCGGCCGGTGCGAACGCCTGCGCCAGCGTCCGGCCGCCGACCCGGCCCAGGGTGCGGGCCAGCGTGTCGGCGATATCGGCCGCGGCGCGCAAGGCGAACCGCTTGAAGTCGCCAAGTTGCATGGAGCCTTGCCGCACCAGGGAGCCGAGGACGCTCATGGTCGACGACGCCAGGGTCTCGAAACTGGCGCCGAGCGCGCGGTTCGCCTCCTCGACCGGGCGCACCATGGCGCCGTCGAGACGGGCGAACTGCCGCTCGATCCGGTTCACCATGTCGGGAACGTCGGACTCGCCGACCCGGGCGAGCGGCACGGCGAGGCGGGTGGACATGGTTTGGCCGACGCCCTCCATACGATCGCCGGCCTGCTTCAGTCGCCCTTCCGCCGCCGCCAAGCCGCGCTGCAGCTGTGCCAGGTCAACACGAAACCCAAGCCTGAGAGTGCCTAAATCGGTGGCCATCAGTCACGCCTTCTTGTGGGGTCGGGCCGTGTCGGAGAAGCCGGCGGCGGCGAAGGTCTCGATGAGCTTGTCGGCGAGCGCCGGCAGGTCGATCGGCAGTCGGGCCACGTCCGCATCCGAGAGCTCATGCCCGCCACCGCGCAAGAGCGCGCCGACGATCGCCAACAGGTCCTTCGCGCGTGGCTTCGCCAGCCGATCACCAATTTCGTTCAGCCCGTCGATGCCGAGCCCCTGCTCGATCTCCATTAAGGCGCCCAGCGTCAGGCACAGGGTGTGGGGCTGGTCGCCGATCAACAGCTCGACTCTGCCGTCCCTGGCTTCGCCGGAGGCTTCGCCGAGGCGAGCGTTCACGGTCTACGACCTCTCACGCGACCGCTGGTCCTACGCCAAGGCTTCGG
>JBHICX010000039.1:0-11626 GCA_046759805.1 Kiloniellales bacterium
GGTCGCGTGCGCCGCCACCTCAAGCCGGAAAAGGCCCGGCGCTGGCACGTGGACCGCCTCACCGCCGCCGGTCGGCTGGCCGCTGTCATCGGCGTCCCCGGCGGACGGGAATGCGCGCTGTTCCGGCGCGTGCTGGCAGCGCCTGGGGCCGGTGTCTCGATCCCCGGCTTTGGCAGCAGCGACTGCGGCCGTTGCCCGGCACACTTGGCGGCCGTACCGGCGGACTTCGATGCCTCAAGCGTGATTTCGCCAGGGTTTCCGGCCTACCGGATCGCATAGGATCAGACCAGCCGACGATTCGGTGCCAGACCGCACCGTCGATCTCATGGTGAGCAACGAGCTCGACGGCGCGCTACGCACGGGCGGGGCAGTTGCTGCTGCCGCTACCCGCCGCCGATCTTCGGCACCAGGTGCACCTCGCTGTCTGGCGGGATCGGCTGCAGCAAGGCGTCCTGGTAGATCTCGCCGTCGATGGCGACGGCGCAGCCCTCCTCGAGATGCGGCTTCAAGGCCGGAAAGCGGTCGCCCAGCAGGCGGAACAGGTGGCGGATGTCGGCGGCGTTGAGCGTTAGCTCGGTCTCACCGCCGGTGAGCTGTCGCAGATTGCCGGTGAGCACCACCCGGGCCATGGGGTCAGGCCCGCCCGCCCCCGTCGGCCGCGGCCTCTTCGATGGCCTTCAAGACCCGCGGCGGCGACATCGGCAGGTCGGTGAAGCGGATGCCCAGCGCGTCCTCCATGGCGTTGGCGATGGCCGCCATCGGCGGCACGATGGGCGTCTCGCCGACGCCGCGCACGCCATAGGGATGGCGCGGGTTGGGCACCTCGACCACCACCGTGTCGATCATCGGCACGTCCGAGGCGACCGGGATCCGGTAGTCGAGGAAGCCGGGGTTCTCGAGCCGCCCGTCGGCGCCGTAGATGTACTCCTCGTTGAACGCCCAGCCGATGCCCTGGACCGCGCCGCCCTGGTACTGGCCCTCGACGTAAGCCGGGTGGACCGCCCGGCCGGCGTCTTGCACCACCGTGTAGCGCTTGACCGTGGCACGGCCGGTTTCCTTGTCCACCTCCAGGTCGACGATGTGGGTGCCGAAGCTGGGCCCCGCACCCTGGGCGTTGATCTGGGCCGAGCCCACGATCGGCCCACCGGTCTTGTTGGCCATCTTGGCGATCTCGGCCAGCGACAGCGGCTCGAAGTCACCGGCGTTGGGGCCGGCCGGCTTGGCAGTGCCGTCCTCCCACTCGACGGCGTCGACCGGGATGTCCCAGATCTTGGCCGCCCGCTCGCACAGCTGGCGGACCGCGTGGCGCGCCGCCTCGACCGCCGCCATGCCGCTGGCGAAGGTGACGCGGCTGCCGCCGGTGAGGAAGGTGTAGCCCAATGAGCTGGTGTCGGCGACGATGGGGCGCACCTTCTCCAGCTCGATCCCGAGCTCCTCGGCCGCCATCATGGCGAGTGACGCGCGGGTACCGCCGATGTCGGGGGTCCCCTCCATCAGCACCGCGGTGCCGTCCTCGCTGATATTGATGGAGGCGCAGGACTCGCCGCCGATGTTGAACCAGAACCCGGAGGCAACGCCGCGACCCTGGTTCGGCCCCAAGGGCGCCCTATAGTGCGGGTGCGCCTTGACCGCCTCGAGGGTCTCAACCAGCCCGATGGGCCCGAACTTCGGACCATAGAGGGCGCGGGTGCCTTCCTTGGCCGCGTTCTTGAGCCGGAAATCCACCGGGTCCATGCCCAGCTTCTTGGCCATCTCGTCCACCACGCATTCGACGCCGAACTCCGCGATCGGCGCCCCAGGCGCCCGGTAGGCCGCCACCTTGGGCCGGTTCACCACCACGTCGTAGCCGACCACCCGCGCGTTCTCCAACTCATAGGGGGCCAGCGCCGACATGGCGCCCTGCTGCACCGGCGAGCCCTGGAAGGCGCCGGCCTGGAACTTCAGCACCACGTCGGCGGCCGTGATTCGGCCGTCCCGGGTGGCGCCCAGCTTGACCCAGATGTTGGCGCCGGCGGCCGGACCGCTGGCCCGGAACACCTCCTGGCGGCTCATCACCATCTTCACCGGCCGGCCGGCCTTGCGCGACAGCGCCAGCGCCACCGGCTCCAAGTACACCACGGTCTTGCCGCCGAAGCCGCCGCCGATCTCCGACGCGGTCACCCGGATCTTGGAGATGTCCATGCCCAAGAGCTTGGCGCAGTGGGCACGCACCACGAAGTGCCCCTGAGTGGTGCACCACAGCTCCGCCTGGCCATCCTCGGAGACGCTGGCCACACAGGCGTGCGGCTCGATGTAAGCCTGATGCACGGGCTTGGTGTTGAACTCGCGTTCGACGATTACCTCGGCCTTCTCGAACCCGGCCTCCACGTCGCCGGTGGTGAATTCGACCCGCTTGGAGACGTTCGACGGCTTCTCGGGCCTGGGCTCGACGCCCTCGGTGACCATGTCCTCGTGCAACAGCGGCGCGTCCGGCCGCATCGCCTCGAGCACGTCGATCACGTGCGGCAGCGGCTCGTAGTCGACCTCGATCAGCTTCAGCGCCTGCTTGGCGATGGACTGGCTGGTCGCCGCCACCGCCGCCACCGCGTGGCCGTCGTAGAGCGCCTTGTCCCGGGCCATGATGTTGCGGCAGATATCGCGATAGTTGACCAGCATCTCCCCCGCCGGCACGAACTCCGACGGCATCTCGCGGAAGTCGTCGCGGGTGACCACCGCCTTCACCCCCGGCAGCGCCTCGGCCTTGGTGGTGTCGATGCCGCGGATGCGGGCGTGCGGGTGCGGGCTGCGCAACACCTTGCCGACCAGCATGCCGGGGACCGAGAGGTCGGCGCCGAACTTGGCCCGCCCGGTCACCTTGTCCACGCCGTCGGGCCTCAGCGGGCGCTTACCCACCCACTTCAGCTCCTTGCCCTCCACCGAGTTGTCGGTCTTCACCGCGGTCGACATCGTCAGCTAACCCTCATTTCGGCGGCCGCGTCGAGCACCGCCCGGACGATCTTATCATAGCCGGTGCAGCGGCACAGGTTGCCGGCCAGCCAGTAACGCAGCTCGGTCTCGGTCGGATCCGGGTTCTTGTCGAGGAGCGCCTTGGCCGCGACCAGGAACCCCGGCGTGCAGACGGCGCATTGCAGCGCCGCGTGCTCCAGGAACTTGCGCTGCAACGGATGCAGGGTTTCGCCGTCCGCCATGCCCTCGATGGTCTCCACCGAGCGGCCCGCCGCCTCGACGCCCAGCACCAGACAGGAACACACCAGGCGGCCGTCGAGGATGACGCTGCAGGCGCCGCAGTCGCCCGAGGCGCAGCCTTCCTTGCTGCCGGTGAGGTTGAGCTCGTCGCGCAACACGTCCAAGAGGGTCTGCCCCGCCTCACACAGGAACTCGACGGCGTCGCCGTTGATGGTGGTCGATACGTGATACTTCGCCATTAGCCCCGCCTCGCCCGCTCCAGCGCCGTCTGCGCCGCGCGGCGTGCCAGCACGGCGGCGACCTTGATGCGGTATTCCTTGGTCCCGCGCTTGTCGTCGATCGGCCGGCAGGCGGCGCTGGCGGCCTTGCCCAAACGCTCCAGCGCGGCGGCATCGAGCGGCGTGCCGACCAACGCCTCAGCCGCCTCCGGCACCAACAGAACCCGTTCCGCCACCGCCCCCAGCGCCACCCGGGCGGCGCTACAGGTGCCGCCCTCATCCAGCGTCAGGCTGACGCCAGCGCCGACCACGGCGATGTCCATCTCGGTGCGCGGAATAAAGCGCAGGTAAGCGTCGCCCGTGCGCGGCGGCCGCGGCGGCAGGTCGAGGGAGACCACGAACTCGCCTTTGGCGAGCGAGGTCTCGCCGGGGCCGATGGCGACCTTCTCCACCGGCACCTGGCGCCGGCCGTTCGGCCCGGCGACGGTCACCATGGCGCCGGCGGCCATCAAGGCGGGCACGCTGTCAGCCGCCGGCGAGGCGTTGCACAGGTTGCCGCCCATGGTGGCGCGGCCCTGTATCTGAGTGGACCCGATCAGCTCCACCGCCTCCACCACGCCGGGCCAGGCCTGCCGGAGCTCGGCGTGCTCGCCCAGCTCGGCGCCGGTGACCGCCGCGCCGATGCGAAAGCCGCCGTCCTCGGTGATGATGCGGCGCAGCTCCGGAATCCTCTTCACGTCGACCACCAGCTCCGGCTCGACCAGATCGGCGCCCATCTGCACCAAAAGGTCGGTGCCCCCCGCCAGCACCCGCGCCTCGCCGTCGGCGCCGGCGAGCAAGGCCACCGCCGCATCGATCGTCTCAGGAGCCTCGTAGCGCATCTCGTCCCTAAGTTACCCTCGGGTTACAGCGGCCTGCGGATCCTCCACCCCTATCCTGACCCGTCCAAAGCGTTCGTACCAGGGCCAATGTTGGTCTACAAACCGTATCAATAATCAATGTGTTCCATTGCGCCGAAGCGCGACAAGAAAACGGCGTTTGGACTGCCCCAACTGCCGTTCAGGTCATTGAGTTATTTGGAGGGCGCGGTGGGAATCGAACCCACGACACACGGATTAAAAGTCCGTTGCTCTGCCGACTGAGCTACGCGCCCCGCAGGAGGATCCCGTCAGGGATCGAAATGCTCCCTGGCCCACGGGTCGAACCGCCGTTCGCTGGGCGGCGCCGCCACCATAGGGGCCGCCTAGCATGCGGTCAATCACCGCCGTCTCTGCCGCCGAACCATGTGGCGGCGAGGGCAAACAGGTTCAAGCATCGCCGTCGAGCATGTCGTTGGCCTCGCCGAGCGCGGGATAGCCGGCGTCGCGCCTTGGCTCGCGGAACACCGGGGCCAGCGGCACCGTCAAGGCCGGCAGCCGCCGATCCCCGGCCTTGAGCCCGGCGGCGAACAGGCCGCGGGCGCGGAAATGCGGGTCGCCCAGCGCCGCCTCGACCGAGCGCACGATGTTGCAGCACACGTCGCGGCCCTCGAACCGCCGGCGCCAGTGCTCCGCCGGCTTGGCGCCGAGGACCGCCGCCACCGCCGCCTTGGTGGCCTCGGGATCCTTGGCGTCGTCACGCAATTCGGGATCGAGGTCGATGGCCTCGCAGAAGTTGTCCCAGAACCGTTGCTCGAGCGGCGCCGCGGCGACGAAGCGTCGGTCCGCCGTGCGGTAGACCTGGTAGCGCGGCGAGCCGCCGGTCAACCTCTCGGCCCCGGGCCGCGGCCAGCGGCCGGTTAACACGCCCTGTCCGATGGCCCAGTACTGCCAGGCGAACAGGCCGTCGCACATGGCGATGTCGAGCTGGCATCCCTCGCCGGTCGCCTCGGCCCGGCGCAGCGCCAGCAGGATGTTGAGCACCGCCGGCAGCGAGCCGGCGCCGATATCGGCAATCAGCCCGGGTGGGACCGTGGGCGCGCCGTCGCCGCCGGCGGCAAGCGCCAACAGGCCGGTATCGGCGATGTAGTTGAGGTCGTGACCGGCCACCTGCGCCTTGGGCCCGTCCTGGCCGTAGCCGGTGATGGCGCAGTAGACGATCTTGCGATTGATCGCCTTCACCGCCTCATAGCCGAGGCCCAGACGGTCCATCACCCCGGGCCGGAACTGCTCGACCAGCACGTGGGAGGAAGCGATCAGCGGCTGCAGGTTTTTCACCACCTGTGGGTCCTTCAGGTTGATGGCGAGGCTCCGCTTGCCGCGGTTCAAGAGCGCGAAGTGCACGCTGTCGGCGTCAATGCGGGGCCGATAGCCGCGCGCTTCATCGCCGCCGTCGGGGCGTTCGATCTTGATCACCTCGGCACCCGCTTCGGCCAGGATCAAGGTCGCCAACGGCCCCGGCAACAGGGTCGTGAAGTCGAGCACGCGAACACCCTGCAAAGGTTGCATGGCTCACCCCCTTTGGCCGATCTTGGCAACTCGGGCCAGGGGCATCACTCCCGTGGCCGCCTGCCGAGGCTAACTTGAACACCACGATGCGCAACAGGTAACGTTGATGGACGATGCGTTGGCGTGGCGACTGGGCTTCACTGACGGCCGCCGCCGGCGGGCGAGGGTTCGTGGACTACTCGGTCACGATCAGCCAATGGAAACGCCCGCTCAGGGTCGGGCGCGGCGACAGCATCCTCGCGGCGGCGCTCGTGGCCGGCGTCCCCTACCCGCACGGCTGCAGCTCGGGAAACTGCGGCATCTGCAGGTCGCGGCTCCTGTCCGGCGAAGTCACGTTGTCGCCCCATTCCAAGTTCGCGCTTACCGCCGACGAGCGGGCCGATGGCCTGATCCTGGCCTGCCGCGCGCTGCCGCGAAGCGATTGTACGGTGGCGTGGCTGGAGCTGGACCAGGCCGCCGCGCATCCGCGGCAGAGCCTCGATTGCCGGGTGGTCGGGATCGAAGCCGCGACCCACGACATCCGCATCGTGCGCCTCGAGGCGCCGGACGGCCGCCGGTTCGACTTCTCCGCCGGACAGTACGCCAGCGTCACCTTCGAGGGCGCCCCGCCGCGCGACTACTCGATGGGCAACCGACCGGACCAGCCGGTGCTCGAGTTCCACATCCGCCGAGTCTCCGACGATGGCGCCAGCGCCCACGTCGCCGAGGCCCTCAGCAACGGCGACCCGGTGCGCGTCGAAGGCCCGTTCGGCGACTGTTACTTACGCCGGCACCACCGCGGCCCGATCGTGGCGATCGCCGGCGGCTCCGGCCTCGCCCCCATCAAGTCGATCATCGAGACCGCGCTGGCGCGCGGCATGCGCCAGCCGATGCACCTGTATCTCGGGGTCCACGACGAGCGCGACATCTACCTCGAGGACCACATCCGCGGCCTCGCCCGCCGCCACCGGAACCTCGCGTTCACGCCGGTCCTGTCCAAGCCGGGCGGTCCGACGGCGCGGCGCACCGGCCCGGTCATCGAGGGCCTTGCCCGCGACCTCCCTGACCTCGACGGCTCCATGGCCTACCTTGCCGGGCCGCCGGCCATGGTCGAGGCGGGGAGCCGGGCGCTGCAGGCCCTGGGCATGCGCCCCCAGGACATCCACGCCGACGCCTTCTACTCGGAGGCGGAGAAGGCGGCGCGAGTTACGTGCTGAACGGGCGGATGACGTATGCACCGGCCGGATCGACGGCCGCTGTGAGGCGGCGGGGGGCGCACGCCTCCGGCGGCGGCACGATCTCAAGCTAGCGCCCGGGGCGTCTCCTGCATGGCCATCAGTGCCGCGTTGCCGCCGGCGGCGGTGGTGTCCACCGATACCGTGCGCTCGGTGGCGTAGCGGTGTAGATAGCGCCGGGCGCCCGAACTCGGCACCGCCCCGGTCGGGCCCGCCGCATCGGCGATCCGGGCCACGAACGGCACGATGGGGCCGTCGCGGGCGGCCAGCGCTCGGTTGATCGCCAGCGCCGTCTCCGCCGAGCCGGAAAAGGCCACGCCGTCGATGCGCCGATCGGCGACCAGCGTCACGCCGAGCCCCGCGCCGTCGCCGGGCACCAGGTGCAACACCTCCGGCGGCACCCCGGCCTGGTGTATCAGCCGTACCGCGCGGGCGGCGATCCGCGCCGCGTCTTGCGCCGGCTTGGCCAGCACGGCGTTGCCGGCGGCCAGCGCCGCCGCCACCTGTCCGGTGAAGGCCGCGAGCGGGGAGCGCCCGGAGGTGATGCACAGGAACACGCCGCGGCCGCAGAGCGCGATCTCGTTGCGCTCGCCGGTCGGGCCGGGCAGCACCTCGGGGGCCGAGAACGTCTCCTTGGCGCCGGCCGCGAACCGGCGCAGCAGGGCCAACGCCTGATCGACCTCGCCGATCGCCTCGCCCCGGCTCATGCCGGCCTCACGGACCAGCAGCGCCTGCAACTCCGGGGCATGGGTCTCGAACAGCTCGGCGGCGCGCTCCAACGAGCCGGCGCGGGTGGGCGCCGGCCGCGCCTCCCAGCTCGGCTGCGCGCGCCGCGCCCGCTCCAGCGCCCGCCCGGCAGCCTCCGGCGTCGCCTCGATGACCGGCTCCAGGGCGCCGGCCCGCTCGAGCGCCTCATCGAGACGCCGCGCGAGCGCCGCATCGGTGGGCTGCGTCCGGTCCGCGGCGAACGCAGCTGGAAGCCCGCGCTCGGCCACGAAGCGATACAGGTAGTCCGGCCCGCCCGCCTTGGGGCCGGTGCCCGACAACCCTTCGCCGCCGAACGGCTGCACCCCGACCACGGCGCCGATCTGGTTGCGGTTGACGTAGCTGTTGCCGATGTGCACGCGGCCGAGCACGTGGCGGACCGCGGAATCAATACGGCTGTGCATGCCGAAGGTGAGGCCGTAGCCGGTCCGGTTTATGGCGTCGATGACGGCGTCCAACCGGTCGGCCCGGTAGCGCACCACGTGCAGGATCGGCCCGAACACCTCCCGGTGCAGCCGGTCGATGGAGTCGATCTCGTAGGCGCGCGGCGCGAAATAGGTCCCTTCCTCCGGCACCGCTTCGACCGGCGTCTGGTAGAGGAGGCGCCCCTCGCCGGCCATGCGCGTGGCATGGGCCTCCAGCATCGCCTTGGCGTCGGCGTCGATCACCGGACCGACGTCGGTCGACATGAGCGCCGGATCGCCGACGCGGAGCTCGGCCATGGCGCCGGTCAGCATGTCCAAGAGCTTGCCGGCAACGTCCTCCTGCAGGAACAGGACGCGCAGCGCCGAGCAGCGCTGGCCGGCGCTCTGGAAGGCCGAGGCCAGCACGTCGCGGGTCACCTGCTCCGGCAGCGCCGAGGAGTCGACGATCATCGCGTTCTGGCCGCCGGTCTCGGCGATCAACGGCACCAGTGGTCCGTCGCGCCCGGCCAGCGCCCGGTAGATCGCCCGGGCGGTGGCGGTGGAGCCGGTGAAGGCGGCACCGCCGATGCGCGGATCGGCGACCAGCGCCCCGCCGACCGCGGCACCGTCGCCCGGTAGCAGGTACAGAACGTCGGCCGGCACGCCCGCCTCGTGCATGAGCCGCACCGCGCCGGCCGCCATCAACGGCGTCTGCTCCGCCGGCTTGGCCAGCACCGCGTTGCCGGCGGCCAGCGCCGCCGCCACCTGGCCGGTGAAGATGGCCAGTGGGAAGTTCCACGGGCTGATACAGGCGAACACGCCGCGGCCGACAAACGGCTCCAACCGCGGTGCGCCGGGCGCCGGCTCATCGCCGGCGCCGAGATCGATCCGCGCCCGGGCGGCGTAGTAGCGCAGGAAGTCCACCGCCTCCCGCACCTCGGCCAGGGCATCGGGGATGGTCTTGCCCGCCTCGCGCACCGCCAGCGCCATCAGCTCGGCCCGGTGGGTCTCATACAGCTCGGCGGTGCGCTCGAGCACGGCGGCCCGGGCGGCGACCGGGGTGGCATCCCAGCCCGGCTGGGCGCGGCCCGCGGCGGCCAGTGCCGAAAGTGCGAGCTCAGGCGTCGCCTCCACCACCCGGCCCACCACCCGACGCCGGTCGGCCGGGTCGCGGACCTCGCGCTCGGGCCCGGACGCCGTGATCCCCTCGCCCAGCGGTCGGGCGCGCCAGGCTTGGGCGGCCGCCTGCTCCATCGCTAGCTTCAGCGGCGCCAGCACCGCCGGGTCGGAGAGATCCAGCCCACGCGAATTGCGCCTGGGCGCGCCGAACAGGTCGGCCGGCAGCGGGATTCGCGGATGCGGCTTGGCCGGCAACGCGGCCACGCGGGCGATCGGGTCGGCGACCACCTCGGCGATCGGGGTGTTCCGGTCGACGATGCGATTGACGAAGGAGGTGTTGGCGCCGTTCTCGAGCAGGCGCCGCGCCAGATAGGGAAGCAGGTCCTCGTGCTCACCGACCGGCCCGTAGACCCGGCAGCGATGGCCCATGCCGCGGGAGCCGACGATCTGATCATACAGTGCCTCGCCCATGCCGTGCAGCCGCTGGAACTCGAAGTCGCGGTCGTCGCCGGCCAGCTCCAGGATGGTGGCCACGGTGTGGGCGTTGTGGGTGGCGAACATGGGATAGAGCGCGTCGGCGGCCTGGCGCAGTTTCTTGGCGCAGGCGATGTACGAGACATCGGTCGACGCCTTGCGGGTGAACACCGGGTAGGCGTCGAGTCCGGCCAGCTGCGTCAGCTTGATCTCGCTGTCCCAATAGGCGCCCTTGACCAGCCGCAGCATGAGCCGCCGCCGGTGCCGCCGGGCCATGTCCGCCAGCCAGTCGATGACCGGTGCGGCGCGTTTCTGATAGGCCTGCACCGCCAGCCCAAGGCCGTCCCAGCCCGCAAGCTCGGCATCCCCCGAGACGGCCTCGATCAGGTTGAGGGACACGTCCAGCCGGTCCGCCTCCTCGGCGTCGATGGTGAGGCCGATGTCCACCGCCTTGGACATGAGCGACAGCCGTTTGAGCCGCGGCAAGAGCTCGCGCATCACGCGCTCCGACTGGGCGAATTCGTAGCGCGGGTGCAGGGCCGATAACTTGACCGATACGCCCGGCCCCTCGATCACGCCGCGCCCGGCCCTGGCTTCGCCGGAGGCTCCGCCGAGGCGAGCGGCGATGTGGCCGATGGCGCCGACGGCCTCGGCGTAGGCCTCGAAGTAACGGTCGGCGTCGGCCATGGTGCGCGCCGCCTCGCCCAGCATGTCATAGGAGTAGGCGTAGCCCCGCTGTTCCATCGGCCTGGCGCGGGCCAGGGCGTCACCAATGGTCCGGCCCATGACGAACTGCCGGCCCATGATGCGCATCGCCTGGGTGACCGCCCGGCGAATGACCGGCGCGCCCAGACGCGCGACCAGGCGGCGCAGCACCGCCTGCCAGTCCCGGCGCCCGGACGGCTCGTCCATGGCGACGACCCGCCCGGTCAGTAACAGCGCCCAGGTCGAGGCGTTGACGAAGATCGAGCCCGAACGTCCCAGGTGCTGCCGCCAGTCGGCGGCGCCGATCTTATCGGTGATCAGCTGATCGGCGGTACCGGCGTCGGGGATGCGCAGCAGCGCCTCCGCCAGGCACATCAACACCACGCCCTCGTCGCTCGACAGCTCGTATTCGTGCAGGAAGGCGTCGATGCCGCCGGCGCGGACGCGTTCACGGCGCACCCTTGCCACCAGCCGCCGTGCCGTAGCCTCGATGCGCTCGATGGCTTCGGGCGCCAAGGCGGCTTCGGCCAAGCGCTGTTCGACGCAAGCGGTCTCGTCCATTCGGTAGGCGGCGCGAACCGCGGCGCGGTAAGGGGTCGGCTCGGGCAGCTCGGTCTCGAACAGCATGACGGCAACCCTGCGGGTTCACCCGACGGTCGAGGCCCACGATATCCGATCGTCGGCGGAAATCTCTTCAATTCATGGCGGTTCAACGAAAATAATTGGCCCGAGCCCCGACCAACCGCACCCGACTTTTCGTCACTGGGCGGCAGCGCCCGAGATCGTCACTGGGCCGCCGGACTCACCATGACACCAAGCGTAGCCCAGGATCGACGAGGCCGCCGCAACGGGACGATGACGCAGTCGAGGTCGCAGGCCATGGTTCGCGGGCTATGCTTAGTGGCGCTGTTCGCGCTGGCGTCCCCCGCCTCGGGGTCCGCGTTACTCGGCTTCGCCGGACCGGGTGGTGACCAGGCCGCAGCGCTGGCACTGCACCTTTTCCACGCGGCCGGAAGGGCCGAAACCGAATATCACTTCGATGACCTTGAAGTCGTGCTGGCCAACGAGGCACAGAATGCGGCCGATCAAGTCCTGCATGCCGTCAGCCGAGTTCC
>JBHICX010000040.1:0-11497 GCA_046759805.1 Kiloniellales bacterium
GGCGGGGCTGGTGAAGTTCGACTTCCTCGGGCTCAAGACCCTGACCGTGCTGGCGCGGGCGGTGCAGCTCATCGATCGGCGCGGCATCCCGCTCGACCTATCGAAGATTCCGCTCGACGACCGAACCACGTACGAGATGCTGGCCAGGGCGGAGACCACCGGCGTGTTCCAGCTGGAAAGCTCGGGCATGCGCGACATCCTGCGCCGGCTGCGCGCCGACCGCTTCGAGGACATCATCGCGGTGGTGGCGCTGTATCGGCCGGGGCCGATGGACAACATCCCCAGCTACATCAAGCGCAAGCATGGCGAGGAGACGCCGGACTTCCTGCACCCGTCGCTCGAAGGCACCCTGAAAGAGACCTTCGGCATCATGATCTACCAGGAACAGGTGATGCAGATCGCGCAAAAGCTGGCCGGCTACACGCTCGCCGGCGCCGATCTGCTGCGTCGGGCCATGGGCAAGAAGATCAAGGCCGAGATGGA
Organism: Kiloniellales bacterium; assembly: GCA_046759805.1. Taxonomy (GTDB): domain Bacteria; phylum Pseudomonadota; class Alphaproteobacteria; order JBHICX01; family JBHICX01; genus JBHICX01. The sequence goes on from JBHICX010000040.1 coordinate 484, forward strand.
CGCTCAGCGCGACACCTTCCTCAAAGGCGCGGTCGAGAATGGCGTGGATAAGGCCACCGCGGCGCACATCTTCGGTCTGGTCGAGAAGTTCGCCGGCTATGGCTTCAACAAGAGCCACGCCGCCGCCTACGCGCTGGTCGCTTACCAGACCGCCTATCTCAAGGCCAACTATCCGGTCGAGTTCCTCGCCGCCTCCATGTCGCTCGATCTCGGCAACACCGACAAGCTCAACGTCTTTCGCCAGGAGCTGGACCGTCTGGGGGTGCCGCTGTTTGGCCCCGACATCAACCGCTCGGGCGTCGAGTTCACGGTCGAGCACCTGGGCCCGGACGGCTCCCGGGACGACTCCGGCGCCGGATTGGCGATTCGGTACGCGCTATCGGCCATCAAGAACGTCGGACGCGGCGCCATGGAGGCGGTGGTGCGGGAACGCGACACCCACGGCCCGTACAAGGATTGGTTCGATTTCGCGCAGCGCCTGGACACGCGCATCGGCAACAGGCGGATGCTGGAGAGCCTGGCCCTTGCCGGCGCTTTCGATGGCCTGGTGGCGAACCGGCGCCAGGTGTTCGAGGCGACCGAGTTGCTGCTGCGCTACGCCAACGCGGCAGCGAACGAGCGCGACAGCGGCCAGGCCAGCCTGTTCGACGATGCCGGTGGTTTGGGCGCGCCGCGGCCGGATCTGCCGCAGTCCGAGGACTGGCCGGCTCTGGAACGGCTGCGGCACGAGTTCGACGCGATCGGCTTCTATCTGTCGGCGCACCCGCTCGACGCCTACGCCAAGGGCCTCGAACGCCTCGGCATCATACGCTACGCCGAGCTCACCCAGGGGGCGAACGGGCACCGGCTCGCCGGCATCGTCATCGCCCGACAGGAACGCAGCACGCCGAGCGGCAACCGCTTCGCCTTCGTCCAGCTGTCCGACGCCAGCGGCATGTACGAGGTGACCGTGTTCGCCGAGATCCTGGCGGTCTCGCGCCAGTGTCTCGAGCCCGGCCAGGCGGTGCTGGTCGACGTCAACGTGCAGCGCTCGGAGGACGGGTTGCGGCTCACCGCGCTCGGTTTTCAGCCGCTCGACGACGCGGTGGCGCACCTGGTCCCGGGCCTGAGGATATTCCTGCGCGACTCAGCCCCGCTGCCGGCCCTGAAGGCGGTGCTCGAGCGCGAGGGGCCCGGTCGCGGCCAGATTTTCCTCGAGTTGGCCCTGGCCGACCGCGAGGTGGAGATGAAGCTGCCCCAGGGCTACGCGCTGGGCGCCGCGGCGCGCGCCGCCATCAAGGCGGTGCCCGGGGTGGTCGACGTGCACGAGGTTTAGGGCCGACGCCGACTCAAGGGAGCCAGTAACGAATCAACCGGGTACGGCACCGGAACGCACTCTCACCACAGAGACACAGAGTTGGATCGGGAGGAGGTGGTCTTTGACCGGCGCGCAGCGCCTTTAATTCTTTATTAATTCTCTATTAACGCCATTTTTCTGTGTCTTTGTGTCTCTGTGGTTCAATGGACGCCCCCGGCGCCGACGCATGGCTACCCGAAGGAATTAACTGAATTTGGTACTAGGTTGATTTTCCTCGTGGTTCCGCCATGCATGGGCCGACGGCCCCGGTATGATCCTTGAACCCGGCCCGGCCCCGGCGGGGCTTGCAAATCCACGGCGCGGCGGCTATGTAGCCGGCCATCTCTCACGCGGGTAGGCGGTCGGCCGACGGGGCCGGTCGCTCCGGTGTCCGGTGCTTGGCTCCGGGCCTTGTCCCGCGGCGGCCCAACCGGAAAAGGACCAAGTCATGACCTTGCCCAGTTTCTCCATGCGCCAGCTGCTCGAGGCTGGCGTGCATTTCGGCCATCACACCCGTCGCTGGAACCCGAAGATGGCGCCCTACATCTTTGGCGTGCGCAACGGCGTGCACATCATCGATCTCGAGCAGACCGTGCCGCTCCTAGAGCGGGCGCTGGCGGCGATCCGCGACGTGGTCGCCGACGGTGGACGGGTGCTGTTCGTCGGCACCAAGCGTCAAGCCGCCGACAAGGTCGCCGAAGCCGGCTCGCGCTGCGGCCAGTACTACGTCAACCATCGTTGGCTTGGCGGCATGCTCACCAACTGGGGCACCATCTCGAAATCCATCAAGCGCCTGCGCGAGCTCGACGAGATCCTGGTCGACGAGCAGAGTGCCCTTTTGACCAAGAAGGAGCTGCTGCGTCTCACCCGCGAGCGCAACAAGCTCGAACGGGCGCTCGGCGGCATCAAGGAGATGGGTGACCTGCCCAACATCTTGTTCGTGATCGACACCAACAAGGAGGCGATCGCCGTCGCCGAGGCGAAGAAGCTCGGCATTCCGATCGCCGGCGTGATCGACAGCAACTCCGTGCCCGACGGGATTACGTATCCGGTGCCCGGCAACGACGACGCCATGCGGGCCATTTCGCTGTATTGCGATTTGGTCGCGGACGCGGTGCTGGCCGGCCTGCAGGAGGAATTGCGGGCGGCCGGGGTCGATGTCGGTGCGGCCCAGGAGGCGCCTAAGGAGCCGTTGCCGGCGGCGGCCGAAGCGGTCGAGGAGGCAGCGGCCGAAGCGGCCCCGGAACCGGCCGTCGCTCCTGCGGCCGAGGAGGCGCCAGCGGAAACGGTCCCGGAGCCGGTCGTCGCTGCTGCGGCCGAGGAGGCGCCAACGGAAACGGTCCCGGAGCCGGTCGTCGCTGCTGCGGCCGAGGAGGCGCCAGCGGAAGCGGCCCCAGAGCCGGCCGTCGCCGCCGCGGCCGAGGAGGCGGCGGCTGCAGTGGCGCCGGAACCGACCGTCACCGCCGCGGCCGAGGAGGCGCCGGCGGAAGCAGCGCCCGAACCGGCGGTCGGCCAACCCACGGCCGAGGAAGCGGCGCCGGAACCGGCCGTCGGCGAACCGGTGGTCGAACAAGCGCCCGCCGCGGCGCAGCCCGCCGCGGCCGAAGCGGCGGAACGCAAACGCCCGGCGAGGAAGCGACGCCCGTCGGCGAAGAAGCCGTCGGCGGGAGCGAAACAGCCGGCAGAGAAGAAACGAGCTGCGGCAAAGAAACCCGCGGCGCGGAAGAAACAGCCACCCGAGAAGAAACGCATATCAGCGAAGAAACGGTCGACGGAACAAAAAGCCATGCCGGCGCAACAGCCGGCGGCGGGGCAGACCGAGCCCGGTAGCGCCGGCCAGGCCGGCTCCCGGCGGACGCGAAAGGCCTGAGCGGGCCAGGCTCGGCGTGGTGGCGCGCCGGCGGCCGACCGAACCGCACCGAGCGGCCCGGCGAAGTCCTTTGGCCGGCGCCGGTTGGATGGTAGGAAAGGGTATGGTTCGTAACGTCATTTGCCACGATCATCGATAAAGAGGGTGCGTGATGGCCGAGGTCACCGCCGCGCTGGTCAGGCAACTGCGTGAGAGGACCGGCGCCGGGATGATGGACTGCAAGAAGGCGCTTGGCGAAACCAGCGCCGACCTCGAGGCGGCGGTCGACTGGCTGCGCGAGAAGGGCTTGGCGGCGGCGAAGCGGGCCGGCCGGGTCACCGCCGAGGGTCTGGTGGGGGTGGCCACCGGCGACCGCATCGGCGCCCTGGTCGAGGTCAATTCCGAGACCGATTTCGTCGCCCGCAACGCCGCCTTCCAGGAATTCGTCCGCCACCTCGCCGAACTCGCGCTTGATCACCACGGCGACGTGGAAGCAATCGAAGCCGCCGAATATCCCGGGACTGGGCGCCGCGTGGCGCAAGAGACGGCCCATATGGTGGCCACCATCGGCGAGAACATAAATCTCCGGCGCGCCGCCGCGGTCGAGGTCGACCCGGGGGTGGTGGCAAGCTACACCCACGGCCAGATCGCGCCCGGGCTCGGCTCGATCGGCGTCCTCGTCGGTCTGCAATCGACGGGCGACCGCGACCGGCTCATGACGCTCGGCAAGCAACTGGCGATGCACGTGGCCTGGGCGGTGCCACAGGTGCTCGGCATCGAGGACATAGACGATGAAACCCTGGCCCGCGAACGCGCCGTGCTCACCGCCCAGGCGCGGGCCTCGGGCCGGCCCGACGACATCGTCCAGAAGATGGTGGAAGGGCGCTTGCGCAAGTTCTACGAGCAAGTGGTGCTTTTGGAGCAGACCTTTGTCATGGACCAGCAGTCCAAGGTTTCCCAGGTCCTGGCGGCGGCCGCGAAGGACCTCGGGGCGGCGGTGACCGTGGGCGGCTTCCGCTGCTTCATCTTGGGCGAAGGCATCGCCAAGGAACAGACTGAGTTCGCCGCCGAGGTGGCGGCACAACTGGGGCGTTGACACCGGCACCGGTCCGCGGCGGGTCGCGTTTATACCGCCGGGTGTCGGGCCCCGGCCGGAGCCTATGAGAGGGCGTATGGGGGCGCAACCGATCTACCGGCGGGTGATGCTGAAGATCTCCGGCGAGGCGCTGATCGGCGACCGCGACTTCGGCGTCCATCCCGCGGTCATGAAGCGTATCGCCGCCGAGATCCGCACGGTGCACGAACTCGGCGTCGAGGTTGGGGTGGTGGCCGGCGGCGGTAACATATTCCGTGGTCTGTCGAGCGCCGAGACCGGCGTCGAGCGCGGCACCGCTGACTACATGGGCATGCTGGCCACGGTGATAAACTCGCTCGCTCTGCAGAGTATCCTGGAGGGCATCGGCGTCGACACGCGGGTGTTGTCGGCGATTCCGATCACCGCGGTGTGCGAGCCGTACATCCGCCGGCGGGCGGACCGGCATCTGGAGAAGGGCCGGGTGGTGCTGTTCGCCGCCGGCACCGGCAACCCGTTCTTCACCACCGATACGGCGGCGGCGCTGAGGGCCTCGGAGTTGGGGTGCAGCGCGTTGCTCAAGGCGACCAAGGTGGACGGCGTGTACAGCGCCGATCCGCACCAGGTGGCGGACGCCGTCCGCTACGACCGACTGAGCTATCTCGAGGTGTTGAGCCGGGACCTGCGGGTCATGGACGCCTCGGCGATCTCGCTGGCGCGCGATAATAAGATTCCGATTTTGGTGTTTTCGATACACAATTCGGGTGGCTTTTGCGATGTCGTCACCGGGCGGGGCAAATTCACGCTGATCACCGAGGAAGACCGTTCGAGGGAGCAAGCAGGTGGCTGATCTGGATATGAAGGACATCAAGCGCCGCATGGAAGGGGCGCTGGAAGCCCTGCGCCGGGAGTTCGCCGGCTTGCGCACCGGCCGCGCCTCGGCCAGCCTGTTGGAGCCGGTCATGGTCGACGCTTACGGGAGCAAGATGCCGCTCACCCAGGTCGCGAACATTGGCGTGCCCGAACCGCGGTTGCTCACCGTGCAGGTCTGGGACAAGAACCTGGTGAAACATGTGGAGCGGGGCATCTTGGCGGCCGACCTGGGGCTCAACCCGCAGACCGAGGGTCAACTGATCCGGATCCCGATTCCCGACCTCAACGAGGAACGGCGACAGGAGCTGAGCCGCATCGCCGGCAAGTACGGCGAACAGGCGCGGGTCGCGGTCCGCAATGTCCGCCGCGACGGCATGGATACCTTGAAACGGATGGAAAAGGCGGGCCAGATCTCCGAGGACGACCATCACGGATTGGCCAAGGACCTGCAACAGTTGACCGACGAGCATATAAGCAAGATAGACCAGGCGCTCGGCGCCAAAGAGCAAGAGATCATGCAGGTGTAGGCCTTGTCGTCGCCCGTCCGCCTAGCCGACCCTCCGGCGCCGCCCACGCACGTTGCCATCATCATGGACGGCAACGGCCGCTGGGCCACGGCCCGGCGTCTGCCGCGCGTGGCCGGCCACCGGCAGGGCGCCGAGGCGGTGCGCCGGACCGTGGAGGCGGCCCTGGAGCTGAAGATTCCCTATCTCACGCTGTTCGGCTTCTCGGCCGAGAACTGGCGCCGCCCGGTGTCCGAGGTCGAGGAACTGATGCGCCTGTTGCGCAAGTTCCTGCGCAGCGAGATCGCCGAGTTGCACCGCAACGGGGTGCGGCTGCGGGTGATCGGCGATCTGTCGCGTCTGCCGGACGACACGGTCGCGCTGATCCACGGCGCGGAACAGCTCACCGCCGGCAACACGGCGCTGAACCTGGCGGTGGCCTTGAGCTACGGCGGCCGCCAGGAGATCACGCAGATGGCCCGGCGGCTGGGCCGCGAGGTGGCGCGCGGCCGGCGGTCGCCGGAAGACATCGATGAAGCTGCGGTCGCGGCTTGCCTGGAAACCGACGGCATGCCGGACCCGGACCTCTTGATCCGCACCAGCGGCGAGAAGCGCCTGAGCAACTTCCTGCTATGGCAGGTCGCGTATGCCGAGCTGGTGTTCGTCGATACCCTCTGGCCCGACTTCGGCCGGCGCGATCTGGAGGAGGCGATCAATGAATTTCGTCGTCGGGAACGGCGCTACGGGGCCTCGCTCGGATCGGCATAGCTCGAGCCGGCTCAGCACCCGATTTTTGTCCGCCGTGGTCCTGGCGCCGCCGGCCGCGGTCGCCATCTATCTCGGCTTTCCCTGGTTCGACCTCATGGTGGCCGCCCTGGCCTTACTTGTGGCCATCGAATGGGCGGCGCTGATTGGGATTAAACGACGGCGGGAGCTGTCGGCCCTGGTCGGGGCGACCGCCGTTGCCGGCGTGCTGGCAGTGGCCGCGGGTCGCCCCGGGCTGGCTCCGGCGATCGCCGTCGCCGGCGCCGCCGCGGCCCTGATCGTCGCCCGCCATGCCTGGCCGGGGAAGGGCGCCTGGGCGGCTCTGGGCGTCCTGAGTGTGGTGCTGTCCGCGGCCGCTTTCGTCTGGCTGCGGGGCGACCCGGCGGCCGGCCGTGCCACGGTCCTATGGCTGGTGTGCGTGGTGTGGGCGGCTGACATCGGCGCCTATGTCGCCGGACGGGCGATCGGCGGGCCGAGGCTGGCGCCGACCATCAGCCCCGGCAAGACCTGGGCCGGACTGGCGGGCGCGGTGGTGTTAGCGGTCGTCGTCGGCGCCGTTGCCGGCTTCATTTATGCCCCCGACCGCTTGCGGTTTATCATGATCATGGGCCTCATGAGCGCCGCCCTTGCGCTCATCGCCGAGGCCGGGGATCTTGCGGAGTCGAAGTTAAAACGACATTTTGGGGTCAAGGACAGCGGCACGTTGATTCCCGGCCACGGGGGCGCGCTGGATCGCCTGGATGGTATGCTGCCGTCGGCGCCGGCCATCGCGCTGCTGCACATGATCTCAGGGGGGAGCCCGTTCCAATGGCTGTAGTCGCCGGAAAGGGTACGGGGAAGCCGGAACGGGAATCGGAAGACGGCACCGGCAGGCGACGGCGGGTCAGCATCCTGGGCTCGACCGGCTCGGTGGGCTGCCAGACCATCGACCTTATCGAACGCCAGCGGGATGGCTTCGAGGTCGAGGCGCTGACCGCCCACCGGAACGCCGCCAAGCTGGCCCAGCAGGCGCAGGATCTCGATGCGTCGCTGGCGGTGGTCGCCGATCCTCAGGCTTACCGGGAGCTCAAGGATGCCCTGTCCGGGACCGCGGTCGAAGTGACCGCCGGCCCCGAGGCGTTGATCGAAGCCGCCTCGCGTTCCGTCGACTGGACGATGGCGGCCATCGTCGGGGCGGCGGGTCTGGCGCCGACATTGGCCGCGGTCCGCCGCTGCGCTACCGTCGCCTTCGCCAACAAGGAGGTCCTGGTCTGCGCCGGCGAGCTGATGACCAGGGAGGTGGGCAAGTCCAACGCCAAGCTGCTGCCCGTCGACTCGGAGCACAACGCGATCTTCCAGGTGTTCGACGCCGAGGACCACGCCGGGATCGAGAAGCTGATCCTGACCGCGTCCGGGGGGCCGTTTCGCACCTATCGACGCGAACAGATGGCCGAGGTGACGCCCGGCCAGGCGGTGGCGCATCCGAACTGGGACATGGGCGCCAAAATCTCGGTCGACTCGGCGACGATGATGAACAAGGGTTTGGAGATCATCGAGGCACATCATCTATTCCGGATGGAGGAAAGCGCCATCGAGGTCCTGGTTCATCCACAGTCGATCATCCATTCGATGGTCGCCTATGTCGACGGATCGGTGCTGGCGCAGCTCGGCACCCCGGACATGCGGACGCCGATCGCCCATACGCTTGCCTGGCCGCGGCGCATGGCGTCGCCGTCGCTCAGACTGGACCTGGCCGCGATCGGCACGCTGAGCTTCGAGGAGCCGGACCCGATCCGTTTCCCGGCGCTCAGGCTGGCCCGCGAGGCCTTGCGCAGCGGCGGTTTGGCGCCCACCTTGCTCAACGCGGCCAACGAGGTGGCGGTTCACAGCTTCTTGACGGAAAAGATTGGGTTCCTTGACATATCCAGCGTGGTGGAGCAGACCCTCGAACGCATGCCGGCGGCGCCCATGGAGAGTCTAGACCAGGTTGCCGCGGTTGACGCGGAGGCCCGCGGGGTGGCGTCGGCCTGCGTGGCCGAGATTGCCCGCCGATAACCCGGCCCCATACTATCGGCCAGCGCACCGGTTCGAATAAGGACAGCGATCGAGCATGGAATTCTTCGAAGGCATCTGGTTTCACGTCATCCTGTTTCTGATCCTCATTACCGTGCTCGTGTTCGTGCACGAGATGGGGCATTACCTGGTGGCGCGCTGGAACGGCGTCCGGGTGGAGGTGTTCTCGATCGGCTTTGGCCCGGAGGTGGTCGGCTGGACCGACCGCCACCAGACCCGCTGGAAGATCAGCCTGATCCCGCTGGGCGGCTACGTGAAGATGTTCGGCGAGATGCTGGTTCCGGAGAAGGAGCCGGGTGCCGAAACCTCATCCATGTCGCCGGCGGAACGGGCGGTCGCCTTCAACACCAAGCGCCTCGGCCAACGTAGCGCCGTGGTGGTGGCGGGGCCAATCGCCAATTTCCTGTTCGCCGTTGTCGTGTTTGCCCTGCTGTTCAGCACCTTCGGTCAGTCCTACACCGTGCCAAAGGTAACCAGCGTAATGCCGGAGAGCGCCGCCGAGCGGGCGGGGCTGCGACCGGGCGACGTGTTCAAGGTTATTGACGGCATGGCCATCGACCGGTTCGAGGATGTACAGCGCATCGTCGGCCTCAGGCCGAATGTGCCGCTGGAGATCGTGGTCCTGCGCGACGGCCGCGAGGTAACGCTCACGGCGACGCCAGTGCTCAAGGAGTTGAAGGACAGCCGTGGCAAAATTGTTCAACGGGTCGGCCTGCTCGGTGTCCACGGTTCGGCCAGGGAAAGTGTGAGGCACGACCCGGTCACCGCGGTTTGGCGGGCGGGCAAGGAAACGGTCGATTTGACGTTCGCAACCCTGACCGCGGTTGGCCAGATGATCGCCGGCACGCGGCCGGCGGACGAGATCGGCGGGCCGCTGCGCATCGCGAAATTTACCGGCGACGTGGCACAAAGGAACTTGCCAGACCTGATCTGGTTCATGGCCTACATCTCCATCAACCTGGGTCTAATCAATCTATTCCCGATTCCAATGCTCGACGGCGGCCACCTACTGTTTTACATGGCAGAAATGGTACGCGGTAGGCCGTTGGGCGCCCGGGCGCAAGAATATGGTTTCCGACTCGGGTGGGTTCTGGTATTGACTCTCATCGTATTTGTCATGTGGAACGACATCGTGTATTTAGGTTGGATCAATTTTTAATGAGAGACTTATAACCTAAGAGTCCTAAACTTAGACAGGGAGTGTGCGGTTTGCGGCTTGGCGTCTGGTTGGCGGTCGCAATACTTGTCGCTTGGCCCGCCCTGGCCCAGCTCTCCGGCGATATCGTCGAGGAGATCCGGGTCGACGGCAACCAGCGCATCGAGGCGGAGACCGTGCGCTCCTACATGGCGGTCAAGGTCGGGGATCAGTTCGACCCGCAGAAGGTGAACCAATCGCTCAAGGATCTGTTCGCCACCGGGCTGTTCGCCGATGTGACGCTGCGCCGCGAGGGCACGGTGCTGGTAGTCCACGTGGTCGAGAATCCGATCATCAACCGGCTTGCCTTCGAGGGCAACACTAGGATCACGGACGAAACCCTGGAGCAGGAGGTGCAGCTGCGCCCGCGCCAGGTCTACACCCGCACCAAGATTCAAAACGACGTCAAGCGCATCCTCGAGGTCTATCGCCGCAGCGGCCGATTCGCCGCCACGGTCGAGCCGAAGGTGATCCAGCTGCCGCAGAACCGGGTCGATCTGGCATTCGAGATCGACGAGGGTCCGGTGACCGGCGTCAGCCGCATCAACTTCATCGGCAACGACAACTTCAGCGACAGCAAGCTCAGAAGCGTCATTCAGACCAAGGAGACCCGTTGGTGGCGGATCTTTTCCACCGAGGACAACTACGATCCGGATCGACTGACCTTCGACCGCGAGTTGCTGCGGCGGTTTTACTTGAGCGAGGGCTATGCCGACTTCCGCGTGGTGTCCGCCGTGGCCGAGCTGACGCCGGACCGCCGCGATTTCTTCATCACCTTTACGGTCGAGGAAGGCGAGAGGTACAAGTTCGGCAAGGTCGAGATCGTCTCACAATTCGAGGACCTCGACCTTGAGGCCTTGCAGCGCGAGATCAAGACCTTCGAGGGCGACGACTATAACGCGGACCTGGTCGAGGAATCCATCGACAACCTGACCGATGCGGTCGGCGACCTGGGCTTCGCCTTCGTCGACATTCAGCCGCTCATCGACCGCGACCGCGAGAATCGGGTCATCGATCTGACCTACGAGATTCAGGAAGGGCCACGGGTCTTCGTCGAGCGCATCGACATCATCGGCAACTTCCGCACCTTGGACGAGGTGATCCGCCGCGAGTTCCTGTTGGTCGAGGGCGATGCCTTCAGCACCGCCAAACTGCGCCGGTCGCGCCAGCGCATCAACAATCTCGGCTTCTTTAGCAAGGTCGAGTTGACCACCATCCCCGGGTCGGCGCCGGACAAGACCATCATACAGGTCGAGGTCGAGGAGCAATCGACCGGCGAGCTGTCGATCGGCGCCGGCTTCTCCACCGAGGACGGCCCGCTGGGAGATATCAGCATTCGCGAGCGCAACCTTTTGGGCAAGGGCCAGGA
>JBHICX010000041.1:0-11493 GCA_046759805.1 Kiloniellales bacterium
ATGTCCTCCGGCGCGGCGCCGGATTCGGCCTGGGCGATGCCGAGCAGGGCGTTGAACGTGTGCAAGAGGTCCTCGGACTCTTCGATGGTGCGCTCCAGGGCGGCGCGGTAGGACTCCACCGACGGCGGCTCCAGCAGCGTCACCTCGAGCCGGCTGCGCAGGCGGTTCAAGGGGCTGCGCAGGTCGTGGGCGACGTTGTCGGTGACCTCGCGCATGCCGGCCATGAGGCGCTCGATGCGATCGAGCATCCGATTCAGGTTCGCCGCCAGCCGGTCGAACTCGTCGTCGCGGCCGCTCACCGGCACGCGCTCGTGCAGATCCCCCTCGATGATGCGTCCGGCCGCCCGGTTGATCGACTCCAGCCGCCGCAGCATGTTGCGACTCATGATCAGACCGCCCGCGAGCCCGAGCCCAAGGGTGATGGCGACCGCCCAAGTTAGCGACCGGGTCATGCCGGCCTGGAAGCGATCGCGGGGGTACATGTCGCGGCCGACCAGAAGACGGAAACCGCCGCGCAAGACGAAGCTGAGCGCGCGCACCCGGTGCAGCTCGGTGTTCCCGTTCACGGTCTTCTCGATCGGGAAGCCGATCCATTGGCCGTCCGCGGTCTCCGGCTCGGGCCAGCCGGACAGGTTGCCGGCGAGCGGATCCAGCAGCGGATCGGTCAACAGATAGACGCTGTCCCGGTCCCGGTTGCGGGCGCTGCGCTCGCGGATCACCCGCACGAGCCCGGTGAGCCCGCGCTGTTCGTACTGCTCGGCCAGCCCCTTGACCTCGGCATCGATGGTCGCGTCCAGCTGGCGCTCCAGCACGCCTACCGTGGTGACGTAGACGAACCCCAGCAGCGCCAGCACCGAGGCGCCGAACAGCGCCATATAGATCGCCGCCAGACGAAAGGTCGGAGTACGCAGCAGGCGGCGGCCGTACATGCTCACTCCGCCCGCAGGCAATAGCCCACGCCGCGCACCGTGTGCAGCAGCGGCCGCTGGAAACCCTTGTCGATCTTCTGTCTCAGCCGGCTGACATGCACGTCGATGACGTTGGTCTGCGGGTCGAAGTGATAACCCCAGACCCCTTCCAGCAGCATGGTGCGGGTCACCACTTGTCCGGCGTGGCGCAGCAGGAACTCGAGCAGGGCGAACTCGCGCGGCTTGAGCTCGATGCCGCGGCCGGCCCGGGTCACGGTGCGGCCGAGCAGGTCCATCTCCAAATCGGCGAGCCTGAGCCGGGTCTCGGCGCTCGCCGGATTGGCCCGGCGCAGCAACGCTTCGATGCGCGCCAACAGCTCGGTGAACGCGTAGGGCTTGGTCAGGTAATCGTCGCCGCCGGCCTTGAGCCCGCGCACCCGGTCGTCCACTTGTCCCAATGCGCTCAGGATCAACACCGGGGTGCTGATTCCCTGGCTGCGCAGGGCCTGGACCACCGCCAGCCCGTCGAGCCCGGGCAACATGCGATCCACGACCATGGCGTCGTAGTCGCGACTGGTGCCCAATATCAACCCGTCGTGCCCGTCGGCCGCCTGATCGACCACGTAGCCGCTCTCGGTGAGCCCCTTGGCCATATAGGCCGCGGCTTCGCGGTCGTCCTCGATGACCAGGATACGCATGGGGGCCAAGTTTAGAGCAGTATCCGCTTACGTGGAATCGCTCCAGCCCACGCCCCCCCCCGGCCACCCACCGGCTCGTACGCTTGGGGTGGCCGGGCGGGGGCGTGGGCTGGAGCCGCCTGAACGGACCACGCTCTAACCCCGGCGGCCGCAAACGGCGAGGGCCGGCGCCCTGGCCGGGCGCCGGCGCCACACCATGGATCCAGAATCAGGCAACCGCGAGGTCCACCGGGACGAAGCGTTGCCGGCCGTCGCGCGAGATCAGGAACAGCACCGCCCTGTGCCCGGCCGAGGCGGCGTGCCGCACCTTGCGGACCACCTGGTCCGGGGTCTCGACCGGCTCCTGACCGACCGCGACGATCACGTCGCCGGGTCGCAGGCCGCGCTTGGCGGCCGGCGAGCCGGGCTTGACCGAGGTAACCACCACGCCCGACAGCTTGCCCTCGATGGCGAAGCGTCGCCGCATCTCGGGCGTGACCGCGGCCAGCCTCAACCCAACCGTTTCCAGCCGCGACTCGTCGCTCGGCATGGGCAGGCCAGGCTCGGCCGCGGCCATGTGCTGCTCCTCGGGTTGACGGCCGACGGTGACGCCAAGGGTGATCTCCTTTCCGGTACGCCAGACAGTCATGTCGACCCGGCTGTCGGCCGAGGTCCGGGCGACCACGCGGGCCAGGTCCCTGGCGTCGTCGATGCGCTCGCCGGCGAAGCCCAGGATCACGTCGCCCTGCTTGACGCCGGCCGCCAGCGCCGGACCGGCCGCAGTCACGTTGGCGACCAAGGCGCCGCGCCGGTCGCCGAGGTCCAGGCTCTCGGCGATCTCGGGCGTCACGCTCTGGATCTGCACGCCGAGCCAGCCGCGCTCCACATGGCCGGTCTCGCGCAGCTGCTGGATCACTGAGCTCGCCAGATTGGACGGGATGGCGAAGCCGATGCCGACGTTGCCGCCGGTGGGCGACCAGATCGCGGTATTCACCCCGATCACCTCGCCGTCCTTATTGAACAACGGACCGCCAGAGTTGCCGCGGTTGATGGCGGCGTCGATTTGCAGGAAGTCGTCATAAGGTCCGGCCTCGATCTCGCGGTTGCGGGCCGAGATGACGCCGACCGTCACCGTGCCGCCGAGGCCGAACGGGTTGCCGACCGCCACCACCCAGTCGCCGACCCGCATCTTGTCGGAATCGCCGAAGCTCACGCTGGGCAAAGGCCTGTCGGCGTCGATCTTGATGAGCGCCAGGTCGGTCTTGCGGTCGCGGCCGATCAGCCTCGCCTGGTGCTCGCTGCCGTCGTCGAGCGTCACCGTGATGTCCGAGACGTCGCCGATGACATGGCTGTTGGTCACGATGGTGCCGTCGGAGGCGACGATGAAGCCGGATCCCATCCCCCGCATGCCGGGCGGCGGACGCGGCCCCTCGGGGCCGGCCTGCGGCATGTCGAAGTAGCGATCGAAGAAGTCCTTGAACGGTGAGCCCTCGGGCAGCCGGGGAAAGCGAAACTCCGGCCGGTCCATGTCACCAGGCCAGGGGTCCTTGCGCGTGGTCGAGATGTTGACCACCGCCGGCGCGGTCTTTTCGACCAGCCCGGCGAAGCCTTCGGGCATCAATCGGGCGGCGGCGTGCAGCGGATTGAGCGCCACGGCGCCCAGAACCAGGCCGCCAAGGAGGCCCATAATCACCCGCGCCGCGCGTTCTCGAGCCGCCGGCGCGCATTCGGGCACCGCCGCAGGCGGCCGGGTCTGCAAGCTGAGTGCAGTCATTTCTCTCTCCTTGATGTGAATCGACGGTCGTCTTGGGGCCCGTATATAAGCGGCCCCGACTAAAGACGGCATGGACGGCGGATTAAACTTTGGTAATGCTGGAGGCCCGCGGGAGCGGCATCGATGCAGGGCAGATTCATTCGCTATGCGGTCATTTGGGCCCTGGTCATCGCCACCATCTGGGTCGGCGACCGATTGATCCGCGACCTGTGGCTCACCGGCGACGAGCCCAGGCCGGTCACCCCACGCGGCGAGCTGGCCGAGTTCGAGCGCTTCACCATCGAGCTGTTCGAGCGCGCCGCCCCCTCGGTGGTCTACATCTATACCGAGACCACCCCGGCCGGGCGGTTCGGACCGCGTGGCGCCGGCTCCGGCCTGGTCTGGGACTCCGCCGGCCACGTGGTGACCAACTTTCACGTGGTCGAGGGCGCGCGCCGGGTGCGGATACGACTCGATACCGGCGAGGCGGCGACCGCCACGGTGGCCGGCGTGGCGCCCGATTACGACCTGGCCGTGGTGCGGTTGTCCGACACACGCACCGGCCTGCGCCCCATCCCCATCGGCAGCTCGGCCGACCTCAAGGTGGGGCAGGCGGTGTTCGCCATCGGCAATCCGTTCGGGCTCAGCCGCACCCTCACCACCGGCATCATCAGCGCCCTCGACCGGCGCCTGCCGACCATGTCCCGACGCGAGATCCCGGGCGTGATCCAGACCGACGCGGCGATCAACCCGGGAAACTCCGGGGGGCCGCTTCTGGACTCGGCGGGCCGCCTGATCGGCGTCAACACCGCCATCGTTTCCGACTCCGCGAGCTCGGCGGGAATCGGCTTCGCGGTGCCGGTCGACGTGGTGAACCAAGTGGTCCCGCGGCTAATCCGCGACGGCAAGGTGCCGCGCCCCGGCATCGGCATCCTGGTGGCGGAACCCGAGATCGCCGCCCGGCTGGGCCTCGACGGCATCGTCATCGCCGAGGTGCTAGGCGGCTCCGCGGCCGCCGAGGCCGGGCTGATCGGCATGGATCCGCGGCTTGAGCGGATCGGTGACGTGATCACCCAGGTGGACGGTCGGCCGGTGCGGACCATCGCCGAGTTTGCGGCGGCGTTGGCGCACGCCGGGATCGGCAACCAGGTGACCCTCACCGTGACCCGGGACGGCCGACGGCGCGATGTGCGGGTCACCGTCGCCGACATCTCGTAAAGGCCGGCAAGAGGATTTTTCACTAGTGCCGGTGGCGGCGTCCGGCTACGGTCAGCGGTCGGGCTCGGAGAAGACGGCTGCTGACCGGCTGCAGGATTCGGCGCCGCTTTGCCCTCCGCCGCGCCAGCCATGGGAAAGGGATTCGGCCATGAACCGCGCGTTGGTTTTGGCGCTTGCGCTGGCGCTTGCTTCAGGGTTCGGCGGCGCGGCGCGCGCCCAGGCGCCGGCCCCGGACGACGCCGATGACCCGGTGGTGGGCATCGTCAATGGCGACGAGATCCACCGATCCGAGGTGCTGCTGCTGTATCAGGGCTTGCCGGAGGAGTACCGGCGGCTGCCGATGCCGGTCTTGTACCTGCAGCTTCTCAATCGACTGGTCGAGCGCAAACTGACCGTCAGGGCGGCGCGGCAGGCGGGATTGCAGGACGACACCGAGGTCAAACGGCGCATGGACTTTCTCGGCGACGCGGTTCTTGAAGACCGCTATCGGCGTTTGCAGGTCGAACAGGCCCTCACCGAGGAGCGGCTGAGGGCCGCCTTTGAGAGGATGGTCGCCGAGCACCAGGCCTCCGAGGAGGTGCGGGCTCGTCACATCCTGGTCGAGACCGAGGCGGAGGCCAAGGCGGTGATCGCCGAGCTCAGTGCGGGCGCCGACTTCATCGAGACGGCAAAGGCCCGATCGACCGGCCCGTCGGCGGCCCAAGGCGGCGACCTGGGGTATTTCGGCCGCCAGGACATGGTCCAGGAGTTCGCCGAGGCCGCCTTCGCGCTTGCGGCCGGCGAGATCACCCAGCACCCGGTCAAGACCCAGTTCGGCTGGCACGTGATCAAGATCGAGGCCCGGCGCTCCACTGGGGCACCCAGCTTCGAGGACAGCGTCGAGGAGTTGCGCCGCGCCGAGGCCCAGGTGGTGATCGAGGAGCTCACCGCGGCGCTGCGCGAGAACGCCGAGATCGAGCTGTTCAAACCGGACGGCAGCCAATTGTCGCTGCCGGTGGAGGCCGAGCCCAAGGCGCAATGATCGCGTCGGCGCGGGCATTGTCCGTTCTCGCTGAACCAGCCCACGCCCCCACCTGGCCACCCATAGCAATACGATTCCGTGGGTGGCCGGGTGGGGGCGTGGGCCGGAACCGATTCCAAATGATCAGACAATGCCCGAAGCCCACGCCTGGGCTGGACTTGACCTACAGCGCCGCCTTGTCACCCATGAGGGCGGCGCGGAACCGGTCCTTCAAGTAGGCGCCGTCCTTCGGCGGCAGCACCAGCGCCAGCTCCTCGGCCTTCACCTTGATGTTGACGAAGATCGGCCCGTCGGCGCCGCGAATGGCCGGGATCGCCGCCTCGAGCGCCGCGTCGTCGGCCACCGTCTCGGTCCCCGGGATGCCGGCCGCGGCCGCGACCGCCGCCAGGTCGGTGCCATGCGCGGTATGGGTCGCCTGCATGCCGGTCTCGCCATAGCGCTCGTTGTCGAGCACCACGATGGCAAGGTTGCGCGGCGCCTGCACCGCGACGGTGGCCAAGGCGCCCAGCCCCATCAGGATCTCCCCGTCGCCGGTGACCACCAGCACGCGCCTGGCCGGCTGAGCCAGCGCCAGGCCCAACCCGATCATGACGGCACTGCCCATGGCGCCCCATAGGGGGAAGTTCAGCGGCTGGTCGCCGGCCGCGGTCACGTCCCAGCACGGCGCGCCCAGCCCGGCGATCACCAACAGGTCGCGGCGATCCTCGAGCAGCCGGGCAACCACGTCGCGCCGGCGCAAGGGATACCCTTCGCTGCGCCCACGGCTCATGGCTAGAGCAGTATCCACTTACGTGGAATCGCTCCCGTTTGAACGGACAACGCTCTAGTTCCCGAAATCCTTGACCCCGACCACGCGCTGCGAGATCAGCACCGCGACCGCGGCCGGTCCATGGAACGCCAGTCGCGCCGCCGCGGCCACGGTCTCGCCGACCTGCCCCGGCTCGCTCACCCTGTGCACCAGGACCCCGGCCAGCCGTAGCACCTCGCCGCCGATCTGCCCCATCGGCACCTGCCAGGGATTGAACTCGCCCCGCTCGCCGCGCATGGTAATCAGGCTCAACAGCGGGAATCGGCAGGTTCTGGTCAGCGACAGCGCGTTGACGCAGTTGCCGATGCCGCTGCTCTGCATCAACAGGACCCCGCGCTGGCCGCCGAGCCAGGCGCCCGCCACCAGGGCTATGCCCTCTTCCTCGGTGGTCAGCGGCACCGCGGCGATAGCGCTCTCGGCCTGGCACAAGTCGATCAGACGGCTCAACCCGCTATCCGGCACGTAGGCCGCCTGGCGCACCTCCGCCTCCTTGAGCGCGCGCAACGCGTCCTCCGACCAGGGCGCCATCGATGCCGTCATCTCGGATCAGTCGGCCTCGGCGAGGTCGTCGCTCTCATCGTCGATGTCGTCGACGAGCTCCTCCAGGGCGGCGCCAAGTTGCGGGATGGCCTGTCGCGCCTGCAGGAACATGTCCGGGTTCTGTTGCAGGATGCCGTGCAGGAACCCGCGATACGCCACGTCCAGGCCGTCGAGGAACGCCACATACCGGTCGTGGAACCCGCGCACCAGCGCGGTACGCGGCGCCGCGGCCGCCAAATGACGACGGGCCTCACCGATGAGCGGGTAATAGCGCCCCGCCAGCGTGTCGTAGTGGGACCGCCAATAGGGCCAGGTGCCCTGGAGTTGGCTCTCGGAGACCTTGGCGATGGTGGCGAAGGCGTCGTAGGCCATGCGATGCGCCGTCTTGAGGTTCGGATCGTCGACCCAGGCCAGCAGGTCGCGGGCCCGCTCCGCCGCCGACGGGCCGGCCGCAACTCGGGCGCGCTGGCGCTCGATCGCGGCCCGCTCCGCCGGCGTCGCCTCCGGCGCCGCCGCCAGGTAGGTTTCGAAGGCGGCCAACGCCTCGTCGTGGCGGCCGCCGGCGCGCAGGGCGCGTCCCATGATCCAGTGGCCGCGAGGGTGCCCGCGGGCGAGCAGCCGACGTCCGGTGTCCTCGGCCGCCTGCATCAGGCCCAGGGCGCGGTAAGCGGCGGCCAGCGCGACGTAAGCGTTCGGGTCGTCGGGCGCCAGCCGGATTGCGTACTCCAACTCCCGTTGGGCGTTCGCGGCGTCACCCTTGGCCAACAACGCGCGCCCGAGCCACAGGCGGCCCCGCGCGCTGTCGGGTGCGGCGCGGACCGCCGCCGACAACGCCTCCATCGCCTCATCCGGTTGCCCCAGGCGCAAAAGCATGCGTCCCCGGCGCAGCAAGGCTTGCGCATCGGCCGCAACCGCCGCGCCAATCTCGGCCGCCGACGCCAGGACGGGCGGCACACAAAGCGCCAGGCCGCCCAGCAGGACGGCCCCGGTCAGACACATCGTGACCTTCGCCATGCGCGCGGCTCCCCATGCCCCGGGGCGATGGCGCCACCCCGGCCATTACAGGCCCGGAACCCGGGCTGGTCAAGCAAGCGGCTTTTGCGTAGCATCGCCCGCCGTCGGGGCCGGTTGGCGCCCGGCGGCGAAATGGTGACGCGATGTCCTGGAGACTGTTCGGCGGCACGATGGTGGCCCTTGCGTTGGCGCTCGTTGGCGTGCCCAAGGGTTTGCCGGCGTTCGCCCCCTGTGCCGACGCGGCGTGCCCGTCGGACCGGGTCGAGACCGCTTCTCCCTACGGCCGGCGTCTCGGAACCGATCACCTGCAGCTTGCCGGAACGCGCGAATGGGAAATTTATGGTCAGCCCTCCGAACCCTCGCGGCAACCCCGTTACGATCCGCCACCCAAAAAACAGCCGCCGCGGGAACCCGCGGAGCCGCGGAGAGAACGGCGTCGGCCGAGCATCATCGGCCCGTTGCTCCAGGAAATGATCAGACAGCAGCTTCAGAGGCAACAGCCCTCGCAACCGGAACCCTATCGTCCTCCCGACTTCACATCACCGTCGGATTGGGTGGACGATGACCTGCGGGAGCGGCTGCCGGCGGACGGCGATGCCCCGGACCAGGCGTTCGACGACGCCGAGGGCGATCGCCAGGACCAGGCCGACCGGCCGGCGGCGTCCGGACCGGGGCGCCTGGTGCTCGACCGCGCCCGGGTGCCACCGGTCCGCGGCTCGGCGCTCGGCGGCCTCGGCAACGTGCTGGGGATGGTTCTGGGCGACGGGACGGCGCCGCTGTGGAATCTTAGCGCCGGCCGCGAGGTGTTGCGCTTGCGCGACCCCGACGGCGGCATCCGGTCGCTGGCCCTGAGCCCCGACGGCGGTACGGTAGCCACCGGCGGACGCGACGGCGTGGCCCGGTTCTGGAACACGGCGACCGGCACCCCGGCGGGCAGCCTGGCGAGCGACGGCGGCCCGATCGAGGCCGCCCTGTTCAGCCCCAGCGGCCGCACCCTGTTGCTGGGCGGCGCCGATGGCGTGGTGCGTCTCTACGACCGGGCCGCCGGCGAGGAGATCCGGCGCTTCGCGGCGCACCAGGGCGCCGTCACCCGGCTCACCCTGGACGCCGACGGCCGGCTCTTGGGGACCGCCGGCGCCGACGGCCAGGTGCGGCTGTGGACGGTGGGCCCGGGTCCTCTGGCCGCCGCGGCCGAGGTCAAGCCGCTTGCCCTCCTGGGCGGCGCGGCGCAGGTCCCGGGCATGGCGATCGCGTTCAGCCCGGACCGCCGCCACATGGCGATCGGAGCCGCGGACGGTAGCGTCACTTTGTTCGACGTCGCCGCCGGCGCCCCGGTCCACCGCTTCACCGAGCACCGAGGGCCGGTCACCGCTGTCGCCTTCGGTCCGGACGGCGCCGAGTTGGCCTCGGGCGGCCGGGACCGGGTTGTGAACCTGTACAGCATCGACCGGCGGGCGCTCATTCGCCGCTTCGAGGGGCACGCCGACGCGGTCACCGCGGTGTCCTTCGAGCCGTCGGGCCGGATGCTGACCTCGTCCAGCCTCGACGGCACCAGCCGCATCTGGCGACGAGCCACCGGCGAGGAGGCGGCGCGACTGGTCTCCGCCGAGGATGGCTGGCTGGTGACCGACCCGGCGGGCCGCTTCGACGGCAGCCGCCAGGCGCTGGACTCGGCGACCATACAGTCTGGCGACCGCCACTATCGGCTGGAGCAGTTCGCCGAAAGCCACTACCAGCCCGACCTGCTGGCGCTGATCGTGGCCGAGGAGGCCGATCCGCCCGCCACCAGGCTGGCCGACGGCATCTCACCGCCGCCGGCGGTAGAGATCTTCTGGGATGAGGCCCGCTACCAGGACGCCAAGGAGGAGGAGCTCGAACTCAAGGTCGCGGTGGAGAACCAGGGCGGCGGGATCGACGAGATCCGCCTGTACCACAACCGCAAGCTGGTGGTCGGGGCCGGCGCCACCCGCACCGTGCCGACCGAGGAGAAGCAGCAAGACCTGATCCTACGTGATTTCCGGGTCGAGCTGTTGCCCGGCGACAACCAATTGCGGGTGGTGGCGCTCAGCACCGGGCGGGTCGAGAGCGAACCCAAAGAGATCAGCGTCCGCTATGACGGGCCGCAGCGCGACAGCACGCTGCACGTGGTCGCGGTCGGCATCAACGAATACAAGAACCCCGACTACCGCCTCAACTACGGCGTGACCGACGCCGAGGCGATCCTGGGCTTCTTCGACGACGGGCGGCATCAGCGCCGGCTGTACAAGTCGGTCAAGGCCAGGCGGCTTTCGGACAAAAAGGCCACCAAGCGCGCCATCGTGCGCCGGCTCGAGGCGCTGTCCAAGGCGGCGCCGCAGGACACGGTGGTCCTGTACCTGGCCGGGCATGGCGACACCTTCGACGGCGAGTGGTTCTTCTGGGGGTACGATCTGGTGCGCCCCGAGCGCGAGAGCGAGCGCCGTGACAAGGGCCTGTCGCGCACCGAGCTTCTGGATCTGGTGGCCGGCGTGGGGGCGCAGAAGATCCTGATGCTGATCGATTCCTGCAAGTCCGGCTCGGCGCTCAACACCCGGGGCGTGGCCGCCGACCGCAAGGCGCTGTCGCAACTGGCCCGGGCCGCCGGCATCCACCTGGTGGCGGCCGCCGGACAGGAGCAGTTCGCCACCGAGCTCAAGGAGCTCGGCCACGGCGTGTTCACCTACGCCGTGCTCGAGGGCCTGAACGGCCAGGCCGACGGCGCCCCCGGCGACGGCATCGTCAGCATCTACGAGCTGCTGGGCTACATCGATGAACGAATCCCAGAGGTCAGCCGCCGGTACCGGGCCAAGCCCCAATACCCGGTGGTCGACTCGCGCGGCCTGAACTTCCCGATCGCCGTGGTCCAATGACCATGGCCAAGGGTGCAACCAACACCACCACCCGGCTGCGGCCGGAGGACGCGCCGAATACCTATCGCGCCGGCCCCGACGAGGGTGGCCATTTCGGCGCCTTCGGCGGGCGCTTCGTGGCCGAGACCCTGATGCCGCTGATCCTGGAGGTGGAGAACGCCTACGCCGCGGCCAAAGCCGACCCCGACTTCTGGGCCGAGCTCGAGGCCTATCACCAGCATTACATCGGCCGGCCCAGCCCGCTCTATTTCGCCCGCCGCCTGACCGAGCATTTCGGTGGCGCCAGGGTCTACTTCAAGCGCGACGAGCTCAATCATACCGGTGCCCACAAGATCAACAACTGCATGGGCCAGATCCTGCTGGCCCGGCGCATGGGCCAGACCCGCATCATCGCCGAGACCGGCGCCGGCCAGCACGGCGTGGCCACCGCCACCGCCTGTGCGCTGTTCGGCCTGCCCTGCGTTGTCTACATGGGCACCGTCGACATCGAGCGCCAGGCGCCGAACGTGTTCCGCATGAAGCTCTTGGGCGCCGAGGTGCGGCCGGTGAGCTCGGGCTCGGCCACGCTCAAGGACGCCATGAACGAGGCGCTCCGGGACTGGGTCGCCAACGTGGAGACCACCTTCTACATCATCGGCACGGTGGCCGGGCCGCATCCCTACCCGA
>JBHICX010000042.1:0-11453 GCA_046759805.1 Kiloniellales bacterium
GGGAGGCCAGGAGTCGGCCATAATGGCCGATGATATGAAGCGGAGGAGGCGGTCATGATGAAGGGGCTAGCGGGCAAGAACGTTCTGGTGACGGGGGCTGCGTCGGGGATCGGCCAGGCGGTCGCCGTGCGCTTCGCGGAAGAGCGCGCGAACGTGACCATCAACTTCCGCAGGGCGGGCACCGAGGTCGAGACCGCGGAGCTGGTGATGAAGGCCGGCGCCCGATGCGTTCTGGCGCAGGCGGACGTCACGAAGGAGGACGAGGTAGTGCGGAGTTTCGAGGTGGTGCGACGCGAGCTCGGTGAGCTCGATGTCCTCGTCAACAATGCCGGTATTCAGATCCCAGGACCGGCGCACGAGACGAACCTCGGCGATTTCGACAAGGTGATCTCGGTGAATGTGCGGGGGCCGTACCTGTGTGCGCGCGAGGCGATCAAGCACTTCCTCGCCAAGGGCGGCGGCGTGATCGTCAACATCTCGAGCGTCCACGAGATTATCCCCAAGCCCAAATACTTGAGCTACTCCATGAGCAAGGGCGGCCTCGGAAACCTCACCCAAACCCTCGCTCTCGAATACGCCGATCGGGGGATTCGGGTGAACTCGGTGGGGCCGGGTGCCACGGTCACTCCGATCAACCGCGCATGGATCGACGATCCCAAGGCCAGGGCCGAGGTCGAGAGCCACATTCCCATGGGTCGCGCGGGCACGAGCGAGGAGGTCGCCGCGGTGGTCGCGTTCCTCGCGTCCGACGAGGCCGCTTACATCACTGGCCAAACGCTCTATGTCGACGGCGGCCTGACGCTTTACCCGGAGTTCCGCATCCCCTGGTCGTCGGGAGATTAGGAAACTGGAGCATTTCCGTTTAGGCGGAACCGGCCCACGCCCCCACCCGACCACCCAACGGAATCGCCTGCCTTCGCCGAACGACCCGTCGCCCGAAGGGCTTTGGCCCGCAGAGCGAAGCCCCGGCTTCGCGCAGGCAGGTATGCTTATGGGTGGCCGGGTGGGGGCGTGGGCTGGAACCGATTCCACATGAACGGACGCCGCGTTAGCGTTCGTCGCGGGCGCTTCAAGGGCTGGGAAGCGCTGCTGGTCGAGCGCCCGCCGCTCGCCCTGGCGCTGGTCCCGCAGGTGGGCGGGCGGATCATGGGAATGTCCTGGCGCGGGCGCCAGCTCGCCTTCACGATGCCGGGGCTGGAAGGGCGCGTGGAAGACGTCGCCGCCGTAGCCGACCTTCGCCGACGCAAGCGGGAACTCGGCTTCCCGCTTTGGGGCGGGGACAAGACCTGGCTGGCGCCGCAGGCGCGCTGGAGCGAGGGTGTACCCTTCCTCGACCTCGACAGCGGCGCCTATGCCAGCGAGGTCGAAATGGAGGGGCCCGAGGAGGCGCTGGTGCGTATGACGAGCCCCGTCTGCCGCGAGACCGGCGTCAGGGTCACACGGACGGTCACGCTGGAGCAAGAGGAGGAGGGCTGGACGGTGATCCACCGGTTGGAAAACGCCTCCGACCGCGAGGTCGAATGGGGCCCCTGGGACGTCGCTATGGTTCTCCGGCCGGGTCGAGTCTATCTACCGACCCGGGCCCAATCACCTCACCCCGAAGGCATTAAGACGTTCGTCGAGGAAGGCGTCTCGGCCGAGGTTCGCGAGCGGGTGGTCTCGTATCTCGGCAGTGTCGCGGTCGTCGCTTGCGAAGACACGCTTCAGTTCAAGTTCGGAAGCGACGCCGAGGAAGGCTGGATGTTGGGGGTCGTGGATGTCGGCGGCGGTGATCTGATCGGCTATCGAAAGCAGGTCGCCGTCGTTCCGGGGGCAAGCTACGGCCACGGCTGCGTCGCCGAAGTTTTCAACTCCGCGGATTACCCCTACCTGGAGATGGAAATTCACGGCCCCGTCGTGCGTCTAGCCGCAGGCGCCAGCACGGAGCTTGTGGAGCATCAAGCGCTCATCGACA
This sequence comes from Kiloniellales bacterium, assembly GCA_046759805.1. Lineage (GTDB taxonomy): Bacteria > Pseudomonadota > Alphaproteobacteria > JBHICX01 > JBHICX01 > JBHICX01. The sequence goes on from JBHICX010000042.1 coordinate 1,955, forward strand.
TTGCCCGCTGGCCGCAGAGCGAGGAAGAGCTGCGCCAGCACCTGGCCGCGTTGGCTTGCCCCCCTTAAGCGGATCTGTCAACGGCGGCGTAATAATGCACCACCCGGTGTCGTGTCTCTGAGCTTGTCCACGTAGTCCACAGCAGGGACCCGCGCCGCTAATCGCTGGCGCGGCCTGTCACCAGTTCTTGAGCCCGACGACGGAAGAGTCGATGTGTGATATGTCTCGTCGGGCCGTCAAATCGATGGGTCCCTCGTGGGGATGGTGGTGGCAGGGTCCGGCGAGTTGTGCCATTGTTCAACCGCCAGCCGGGACCTGGCACGACCCGGGAATGTTGGCCACTAACCAGGGAGGAAACATTGGCCTACAAACTGGAAGGAAGTCTCTTGGAAGTCTGCACTTGCAAGGTACTCTGTCCGTGCTGGATCGGGGAGGATCCCGATTTCGGCACCTGCGACGGGACCTTCGGGTGGCATATCGCGAAAGGCGAGATCGAGGGCGTGGATGTCTCGGGCCTCACATTCGGGCTTTTGGCGCACATTCCCGGGAACATACTCGAGGGCAACTGGCGCGGCGTGGTGTTCATCGATGAGAACGCTTCACCCGAGCAGGAGCAAGCGCTCATCAACGTGTTCACCGGTAAGCTGGGCGGCCCCGTGGCGGACTTCGCGAGTTTGATCGGTGAGGTGGTCTCCGTCGAACGGGCGCCGATCGGCTTCGAGGTGAAGGGAGGCAAAGGCACCCTTAAACTCGGCGCGGCTGTGTACGCCAATCTGGAGCCGTACAAGGGAGGCACCGGCGCGTCCACGACGCTTCACGACACCGCGTTTTCGACCATACCCGGCGCCCCCGCGTATGTAAGCAAGGCCTCCAAGTACACGGCGACCAACGCCGATTTGGGGCTCAACATCGACCTTGAGGGCCACAACGCCGTTCAAGGCGATTTCGTGTTCGAAGGCTGACGCGCGCCTGGGCTGTACCCTCCGACGCCACCGGCGGGCAAACGACCGATGTGACATAGGGGCACCTTAGCGCACGCCCCTATGTCGGCCGCCGATGACGGAGGTTGCACCGCCGGGTGTGCACAAGGAATCCGCCGGCATGAAGGCTATCGCCCACCGCAGTACGTTCGTGCCGATCCTGGGCATGCTCATTGCCCTCGCCTGGCTCACGCTGTGGGTGTGGGAGATCTCGCCCTACGGCCGCTACCTCAACCACGGGCAGTTGGCCGAGCTCGATGTCGGCGTCGGCGGCGACGAGATTTTGATAGCGGCGGCGCTCTACGTCGCCGGTTGGACGCTGATGACGGTGGCGATGATGCTGCCGACCAGCCTACCGCTGGTCGAGATATTCCGCCGCCTCACGTTGCGGCGCGCCGACCACGCGCAGCTGGTGGCCCTGCTCATCGCCGGCTATCTGGGTGTCTGGCTCGCCTTCGGCGTCGTCGCCCACGTCGCAGACTGGGGCCTGCACGAGCTTTACGAGCGGAGCGCATGGCTCGAATCGAACGCGTGGGTGTTCGGTGCGGGACCCCTGCTGGTGGCAGGCGCTTTTCAGTTCACCGCCCTGAAATACCGCTGTTTGGACAAGTGTCGCACGCCGCTGAGCTTCGTCATGGAACACTGGCGGGGGAGCCGCGAGCGAACGCAGGCGTTTCTCCTCGGCGTAAATCACGGCAGGTTCTGCGTCGGCTGTTGCTGGGCGCTGATGCTGCTGATGTTCGCCGTAGGCACCGGGAACGTCGGCTGGATGCTGGTGTTGGGAGCGGTGATGGCGATCGAGAAGAACGTGCCTTGGGGCCGCAGGCTGAGCGTGCCGCTCGGTGCCGCCCTGCTGTTGTGGGGGGGCCTGATCGTCGTCAACCATTCCTGGTCGTGGCAAACCCTGTCGTAATCCTTTAAAGAACCTCGTCGCACGTCACTCTCGGACTCGTCCCGTGCCCCATCACGGCGCGAGCCAATGCGCCATTTGCCTAGAGCGGGATAGGGAAAAGCCATAAGCTCGGAACGGCCTTGGCCGATGTGGAAGGGCGCGATGGCCCGCACGAAGTGGCTCCTGGTCGCACTCTTGACGGTACGTGTCGCGCCAGTCCGCATCCCAGAGATCGTATACGCCAATGGCGTCGGCGGTCATGATCTATCCCCTCTCTGCCGTTACTGTTTTCGTCTGGCGTCTCCCTGGGGCGGCGCATTAGGCTGTGGTGTGGCAGGTTTGGCGCGCTATAAAAAGGAGAGGTAACGATGGCGGATGAAACGTTCGTCAATTCCAATTCGTTTAACTGGGTGGCTTCGCCGTATCCGGGCGTCTTCCGCAAGCCGTTGCGTTTCGAAGAGAACGGGCCTCGAACCTCGTTGCTAAAGATGGAACCTGGGGGGCGCATACCACCTTACCTGCACCCCGAAGGAGAAGAACTTTTGATCCTTGAGAGACGTCTCCAAGTCGACGGCGACAAATGGTACGAAGCCGGCTGGTATATGCATACGCCGCCGGGCGGCAGCAATGAGGTCTACACCGATACTGGTGCGCTGCTTCTGGTTACGCTTCCGAAGCCGCACATAGATCTCGTTTGACTAGCCTCTATGGTGATAGACCAAAATTGGCTGGGAAACGGATTATCTTCAAACTGACCCCCTAACCGGGCCGACGGCCGCTTCCACGGGCGGCGCGTTTGCGATAGGCTCGCCGGCCCGGTCCCTCAACAGGTAATTCCCGTGACCTCAATTCCGCCGCAGCCGTCGGCCGCCACCGCCCTTGCTGGCGCCTCCGGCAACCTGCGCGGCATGCTGATGATGGCCCTCGCCACCATCGTGCTGGCCTCGATGCATTCGATGGTGCGCCATGTCGGCGCCGAGGTGCACCCGTTCGAGATCGCCTTCTTCCGCAACCTCTTCGGCCTCTTGGTGATGCTGCCCTGGCTCATCCGTGCCGGGCCCGCCAGCCTGGCCAGCCGACAGCCCGGGATGCAGGCGCTGCGCGGCGCCGTCGTGCTGATCGCCATGCTGTCATGGTTCTATGGCCTCAGCGTGGTGCCGATCGCGCAGGCCACGGCGCTCAGCTTCACCGCGGCCATCTTCGGCTCGTTGGGCGCCGTCCTGTTCCTCGGCGAGCGCATGCGACTCAGGCGCTGGACCGCCGTCCTCATTGGCTTCGCCGGGGTGCTGGTCATCCTGCGCCCGGGCCTTGGCGCGGTCGATACGGGATCGCTGATCGTGCTCCTGGCCGCGGTGTCCTGGGGCGCCTCGCTGGTGATCATCAAGGTGCTGGCGCGCACCGATTCCAGCGTCACCATCGTCGCCTGGGTAACCATCGTGCTCAGCGTGCTGTCGCTGCCGCCGGCGCTCGTGGTCTGGGCCTGGCCGACGCCGACGCAGCTCATGTGGCTGATGCTCATCGGCGCCCTCGGCTCCGCCGGCCACCTGGCGATGACCCAGGCGCTGAAGCTCAGCGACGAGACCACCGCGGTCATCCCGGTGGATTTCATGCGCCTCATTTGGACCAGCCTGATCGGCTATCTCGCCTTCGCCGAAGTGCCCGACTTTTGGGTCTGGATCGGCGGCAGCACGATCTTCGCCAGCACCCTCTACATCGCCTACCGCGAGGCCAAGGTGACCGGCGTCGCGCCGACCCCTGACAAGACCCAAATTCTGGGCTGAACCCATGCGGAGATGGCGGATTGACTCAACGCGGAGACTGCAGAGGACGCGGAGGGGCGCGGAGTAGAAAGGGGGATAAAGAGATAAGGGGGATAAGGAGATAGAATCGCGCGCCTTTGGCGCGCAGGTCTAGCTTATCTCCTCATCCCCAATTATCTCCTTATCTCCCTTCCTTCCCTCTGCGCGTCTCCGCGTTGAATTAACCCGCCGCAAGCGACTCCGGCTCGAAGCCGTAGAGGCGCACGCAGTTGTCCCACATGATCTTCTTCTTCGACTCGCGGCCGACCCCGGGCAGCTCCAGGAACTCGGTGATCCCGTTGGGGTACGGCCCGTCGGTGTGCGGGTAGTCGATGGACATCACGATGTTGTCGTCGCCAAGGCGGTCGATCACCGTGGCCAACAGCGCCTCGTCCACGTCGGTGGCGATGAACCCCTGGCGCTTGAAGATCTCGCTGGGGAGCGCCGACAGCTTGATGGCCTCGCCGCCGCCGTATTTGCGCCACTGGTCGTCGAGCCGGTCGAGCCACCAGGGAAGCCAGCCGCAGTTGCCCTCGAGGAAGCCGACGCGCAGCTTCGGGAAGCGCTCGCATACGCCGCCGACCAGCATCGCGCCCATGGCCAGCATCATCTCCAGCGGGAACGACGAGGCGTGGTTCAAGGTGCGGAAGTTGGGGTGGCCGCGGAACCGGTTGGCGACGTAGTCCAGGCTGGCCGCACCGCTGGTGCCGTGGAAGGCGACCGGGACGTCGAGCCGCACCGCCTCGCGCCAGATCACGTCGCATTCCGGGGCGTTGACATAGCGGCCGTTCACCGGCATCGGCAGCACCACGACGGCGACATGGCCCTTGTCCTCGACCGCCCGGCGGGCCTCGGCGGCGGCCAGTTCCGGGTCGTGCAGGGTGACGATCGCCGCCGGCTTGAGCCGGGCCTTATCGGCGGCGCAATAGTCGGCGAGCCAGTCGTTGAAGGCGGCACAAGAAGCCGTGGCAACCTCCGGCTTGAGCCCGTCGATCGACACCACCATGTGGGCGAAGGTGCGATAGACCACGGCCACGTCCAGGCCCTCGACGTCCATGGCCTCGAGCGTCGAGGCGGCGTCGAAGTGGCGCTCGCGCAGCGGGCGGTAGATGTCCTCGGTGGGCTCCTGCAGGTACTTCTGGGCGCCGGCCACGGCCGGGTCGAGGGCCCAGGGCGGAATCACCTGCCCGGCCACGGACCAATGCGGGATATGGTTCGGTGCCAGGCCGAGATACTCCGGCATCTCGGCGCGGTATTTCGGGTCGAAGTAGGTCTCGAAGGCCTCGGCCCCTTCCATCACGTGCAGGTCGCTGTCCATCACGTGCAATCCGTCCCGCATGGCGCCCTCCCGTTGCCGCTTGCGCTGGGCCGATTATCCCATGGCCGCCCTCCGGCGTCACGCCACGGTTTCGGGTGTCGCCGCCTTCGAGGGGATCGGAGACGGTTCAGGATTGCAGCCGGTGGCGCGCCCGCCGCCTGGCCGCGGCCGCTATTGCCGCGGCAGCTCGGACTGCTGCGGCAGGTCGGAGATGCGGCGTAAGCTCACCACCCCGTGGCAGGTGCCGACGTCCCGGTCCTCGAAGTAATCGGGCTCGTGGCTCATCCACTCGACGCGTCCCTCGCTGGCGCCGAGCCGGCCGCCGGTGGTCTTCATGATGGTGCGGCCGTTATAGGCGAAGACCGCGCCCATCCGCCCGGACGGGTCCACGGTGCTGTTGACGGTCATGCGCTCGTAGTTGGTGACCATCTCGCCCTGCACCACGCCATCGCGGATGGTGAGCCGGGTCTGGTAGCGGTACGGGCAGCGACCGTGGATGGTGACCGAACGACCCTCCCACACGCCGTCGAACGGGCTCGCGGCCATGACCGCCACCGGCACCAGCGCCCAAAGGCCGGCCAGCGCGATGCCGGAAAGCAACGCTCTCATGTCTTCTTGCTCCTGGTTTGCTGCGGCCTCGATGCGAGGCCGTCTCCTCAACGATATATGAGACGGCACCAGGGTGAACCAAAATCAAAGTTTTGTTACCCGGCCAGTGCGGTGGTTCCATGAACCGCGGAGACCGCGGAGAAGCGCGGAGCCCCGGAAGGGGGATGAGGGGATGAAGGGAGATAAGGGGATTAGAAAGATTTGTGCGCCGAAGGCGCGCGAGTCCATCTCCTCATCCCCAATCATCCTCCTATCTCCCTTCGCTTCTCTGCGTTTCTCTGCGTCCTCCGCGTTGAATGGCTCCTTTCGGTTCGCGGCCGCTCCCGGCGGGTGGGTTGACTCTGGGTCGAACTCGGATTAGAACAAAAATAGAACAAACACGCCTTTGGGCCGTATTCCAAGCCGGAGCCAGCCATGCTTCCACCTACACCCGCCGTCCCCGCCTCCGCTGCCGCCGCACGTACGCCGGCGCGGCTCGAGGCGCTGCGAGGCCTGCCTGCGCGAAGCCGGGGCTTCGCTCCCGCCTTCGCGAAGTCCGCTTCGGCGGACGAAGGAAGGTCGGCGAAGGCAGGCCGTATCCGCGCCATCGAGCGCGCCGGTGTTGCCCGGGTGCTTCGCCTGGGTCTCGAGGCGGTCGACGGGGCGCTGCCGGAGGGCGGGCTCAGGCTCGGCTCGGTGCACGAGATCGGCGGCGTAGGCGAGGCGGATGCGATGGGCGCTGCCACCGGGTTCTGCGTGGCGCTCTTGCGGCGCCTTGCGCGCGAGGCGCTGCCGGGCGCCGGTGCGGTGCTCTGGTGCACCGCACGGGACGATCTCTATGCCCCAGGCCTCATCCGCTTCGGCCTCGACCCGGACCGCCTGATCGTAGTCCGCGCCCGCCGCCGGGAGGACCGGCTGTGGGCGATGGAGGAGGGGCTCGGATGCCCGGCGCTTTCCGCCGTGGTCTGCGAGGCCCGGCCGCCTGGCCCGACAGAAGGCCGCCGGCTGCAGCTCGCCGCCGAGCGCGGCGGGGTGACCGGCTTCCTGCTGCACCGGCCCGAGGCGGTGCCGGGCCGCGGCGGGGCCGGGCCGGCAAGCGCGGCGGCCACCCGCTGGCGTCTCTCGGCCATCCCCGGCGAGGCGCCGGAGGTGGGCGGCATCGACGCGCCGCGCTGGCGGGCCGAGCTCCTGCGCTGCCGGGGCGGCATGCGGCGGGTCTGGGTGATGGAGTGGGATCATGAAACGGGTGGTTTCCGTCTGGCTGCCGCGCTTCGCCACGGACCGTCTGGCCCGGCAAGGGCGCCGGCGCGCCGGCGCAGCGCCTGATACCGATGAACGCATGTGGCGACACATGCGTTCATCGGCAAGCGCGACCGCGCGTCGCCGCTTATGCGGCGAAAGCCCAGCGGCGTTTGAGCGGGAAAGCCCAGTCGGTTCATCGGCTTGCCGGTATGAACCGACGCCCCGGGGCCGAGCGCTCGCCACCGTGCTCTCGGTCCAGGGCCGGCTCACCGTGGCCGCGGTCACTGCGGCCGCGGAAAGGGCCGGCATCGCCCCCGGCATGGCGCTGGCCGATGCCCGCGCGCTCCTGCCGGCGCTCAACGTGGTCCCGGCCGATCCGGCGGGCGACGCCAAGGCACTCGCGGGTCTCGCCGACTGGTGCGGCCGCTACACGCCCTGGACAGCCGTCGACGGGGTGGGCCAGGGCGGCGGCGCGGGTGGGCTCGTGCTCGAGGTCGCCGGTTCGGCGCATCTGTTCGGTGGCGAGGCCGGGCTGCTCGCCGATCTGGTGGCGTGCTTACACGGCCTGGGCTTCGCCGCCACGGCGGCGGTCGCCGACACGGCCGGCGCGGCCTGGGCGGCGGCCCGGTTCCTGGCCGGGCCGCGGGGCTCAATCATCGTCGAGCCAGGCCAGGCGCGCGCCCTCATTGGGCCCTTGCCGGTCTTAGCCCTGCGCCTCGATCCGGTGCTGGCGGCCGGGCTTATCCGCCTCGGGCTGGCCCGGGTCGAGGACCTCTACGGCCTGCCGCGGGCGGCGCTGGCGGCGCGCTTCGGGCCCGAGCCGGGGCGCCGGCTAGATCAGATGCTGGGCGGGCTCGACGAGCCGATCTCGCCGCGCCTGCCGGCGCCCGAGCTCATCGAGCGTCTGGCGTTCCCTGAGCCGATCGCCCATGCGGACGACATCGCCCGCGGGGCGCGGCGCCTGCTCGAGCGGCTGTGCGCGGGGCTGGAGGCGCGGGGCCGTGGCGCCCGCCGGCTCGAGCTCACGCTCTACCGAGTCGACGGGACGCTTGAGCGGGCCTGCGTCGGCACCGCCCGCGCGGCGCGCGAGGCCGGGCATCTGGGCCGCCTGTTCGCCGAACATCTGGGCCGACTCGACCCCGGCTTCGGCGTCGAGGCGATGACCCTGGCGGCGCCGCGCACCGAGCCCCTCGGCGCCACCCAGCTCGCCCTCCCGGGTGTCGAGACCCGCCACGAGCCTGCCGCCGCGCCGGAGGCGCTCGCCGCCCTCATCGATCGCCTCGGCAACCGGCTCGGCCCCGGAAGCCTGCGGCGCTTGGCGCCGTATGACAGCCATATTCCGGAGCGTGCGGTGCACGCCGTGCCGGCGCTGGCGCCGCGCGCGCCGGGACGCTGGGAGGACCTTCCGGCGCGCCCGCTGCGCCTGTTGCCCCGGCCGGAGGCGATCGAGGCGGTGGCGCCGGTGCCCGACCATCCGCCGGTGATGTTCCGCTGGCGCCGGGTGCCGCATCGGGTGCGCGCGGCCCGGGGGCCGGAGCGGATCGCCCCCGAATGGTGGCGCGAGCCGGGCCGCGCGGCGGCGCGGACCCGCGACTACTTCCAGGTCGAGGACACCGACGGCGGCCGCTTCTGGCTCTACCGCGAGGGACTCTATGGTGCCTCTTCGACCCAGCCGCGCTGGTACCTGCACGGGGTGTTCGCGTGAGGAAATAGTTGCCAGCAAAATGCAGTCACTATATGCTGGCATTTTGCTAGCAAAATGGAGAGATTCCATGGCCAACCTCACCATCCGGAACCTCGACGACAAGGTGGTGAAGACGCTCAAGGCGCAGGCCAAGACACACAAACGCTCGCTGGAGGCGGAACTCCGGCACCTTCTGACCCAGGCCGCCGCCCAGCATGAGCGCATGGCGACTTTCCGTCGAGAAGCCGCCCGTATCAGGGCCATGACGCCCAAGGACCGCCTGCAGACGGATAGCACCTTATTGATACGCGAGGATCGCGATCGATGAGCTTCGTCGTCGACGCCAGCGTCGCAATCAAGTGGTTCGTGGAGGAGGATCAGTCCGAGGAGGCGTTACGTCTGCTCGAACGCGAAGAGCCGTTTTATGCACCCGACTTGATCGTTGCCGAGGTCACCAACATTGCTTGGAAAAAGGCGATCCGCGACGAGATCGAACGCGACCAAGCGCAGGAGATTGCCAATGCGATTCGGCAGGGAGTGCCGGCCCTCTACCCCTCCGCCGAACTGAATGAGCGGGCCTTGGAAATCGGGTTGACGTTCAATCAACCCATCTATGACTGCCTTTATATCGCCTGCGCGGAGGCCGTTGACGGGGTGCTGGTGACGACGGATCAGAAACTATTGAACACCACGAAGGGGACCAATTTTGAAGGACGAGTTCGTCATCTTGGATGGATCGGTGAGTCCGCCGACCCGATACCGGCGCTACAAATATCCACTGAAAAGGTCGAGCGTGTAATCGAGCTGACACGCCGCTCCCGCGATACCGCATCAAACGTAATTAGCAATACCGCAGGCGATGTAGAGGGCGGAGTGCGCATGGCATCGTCGGAACTGACAGAAATGATGATTAACACGCCTGTTCGTCGGCAACTCATTGAATATGTGGACTCTCTTTCCCGAGAAGAACGCGCTGATTTATTGGCGCTTTTTTGG
>JBHICX010000043.1:0-11414 GCA_046759805.1 Kiloniellales bacterium
GCCGCGAATAGGAGAGCGAAGGTCTCGCTCACCGCGAAGCCGCCGCGCCAGGACATCATACTGTCGAGCACGCCCAGGAAGATAAGGGTGATGCCGATGAGCTTGATCCCCACCCCTTTCTTGGCCGTCTTGCCTTGCGTCGTGCGGTCTGCCAAGCCGTTGCCCCCGGTCACGATTCAAGGCGCGCGCGCTTGCCTGCAGCACCGCGCGCCCACCACAGTTCGGCGGCGCCGATCAGCACGATGACGGCGAGCGCCGACAGATAGGGCCTCATCCCCGTCGGCGGCTTCAGAAGCAGCCAGTACCAGGTGGTCATGGTGTGCTTCGAGCCCGCCTCGCCGTTCGAGCCGTCCCAGGCGGCAAACGCGATGGGGGTGAACCGGCCTTCCGCGAACTGGATGTCGTTCTCCGGATCGGCGGTGGAGAGCGACCGCGTCATCTGCACCCGCCAGGTGCCGTTCAGATAGATGCCCTTGGCCCCAACGCCGGCGGCGGCGGCGTCCCGTTCCTCGACCTCGCCGAAGCCCCAGGCGTTCAGCACCCGGACGCTTTCCGGCGTCGCCGCCGTGCCGCCCTTCCAGTGCCACAGGTTGACCGGATGGGCGGCGTCGCCCATGCCGAAATAGGGCTTCTCCATGCCTTCGGGGATGTGCACCGGCAACTGCACCGCCACCGCGTCCTCGGCGATGCCGGGATCGGCGATGCTCTCGGCTTGCGGATCGCCGGGAAGACTCTTGGTGCGGTCGTCCCATTCCAGGAGCACGGCCAGGGCCTGATCGTTGTACAGCGCCCGCACCGTGATGGTGTCGTTGGAAGGGGTGAAGAACCGCTCCTTGGCGACGATTTGCGGCACCAGGAAGAAGGTGCTGGGCTCCGCCTCCCGCCAGCGCGCGTCGTCGGGAGCCGCCGGCAGCTCACCGTCGACCTTGTCCGCCTTGACCACCGTGTTCTCGGGGCGGACCAGCTCCTCGGTCTTGACCACTGAGCCGACGTAGTTGGCGACGTGCCAGCGCTCCTCGATGGTGAGCCTCTTCTTGCTCTTCGGGTCGGCAAACGACGGCATCTGCGTGCCCGGGATGCCCACCGTGATGCGGGCGAAGACGTCCTTCGGCTGGTTGCTCGCCCGGAAGGTCCAGGGCTTGGTGAGGTTCCGGGGCCAGGTGCGGGCGCCCCCGTCGTCCTTGAGCTTCTTGGTGGCCACACCCTTGGCTTCCTCGCCGTGACATTCGAGGCAGCGGTCACGGAACAGCTCGCGGCCCTTCTCGATGCTCGCCTCGGACGAGGCCACCTGGGTTCCGTAGTCGATCTGATCGCTCGGCTGTTCCGCCTCCAGTCCGGCAAAGGTCTTGATGTAGGCGATCACGTCCCACATCTGCTGATCGGACAAGATGTCGTCCCACTCCGGCATGGCGGTGCCCGGCATGCCGTCCCGGATCATGCGCAACAGGTCGGCGTCGTTGGGCACGATGTCGTCGAAGCCGGTGGTCTTGAACTTGTACAGGCCCAAGGTGAAGTCCCTTGGCGGCGGGTTGAGCCGCTCGGCGGCGGGCCCCAGGCCGTCGCCCTCGGCGCCGTGGCAGCCGACGCATCGCCGGGCATAGATCGCCTCCCCGTTCTCGGCGTCGCCGGGCGCCGCCGCCGCCGGCACGCTCGCCGACAGGGCCGCGACGGCCGCGGCAAGGACCAGGGATCGCATCCGACCGCCGCCCCTCATTCCTGCTCCCACGCCCGCGGCCGGTGCCCGGTGTAGTCATAGAGGAACAGGATCACCTTCCAGACCTCGTCCTCGCTCAGGAAGTCCTGCCAAACCGGCATCGAGGAGATCCACGGCGCCCCTTCCTTGGGCAGCCCCGGGCCGCCGGTGGCGATGCGCCAAAACAGGAACGATTCCTGAAGCTGGGCGATGGTGCCGACGTCCCGGAAGTTGAGCGGCACCGGGTTGAGCCCGGCGGCATAGGGCCCCTTGCCGTCCAGTTTATCGCCGTGGCAGTACTGGCAGTTGCGGATGTAGATCGCGGCCCCCTCGGCGACCAGCCCGGCGAACCTCTCCGGGTCCTCGGTCTCAAACTTGCGGAACGGGTTCTGAAGCGCCTGCAGATCGTATCGCTTGCCGAAGATCTTCGCCGTGGCGGGGGGTGCCGGATGGATGGAGCGCAGCTCCACCGGCGCCTCGAAACTGGGCAGCATGCGCTCGAAGGTCATGAGCCCGGCGCCGAGCGGGACCACCACGAACACCACGTTGCGCAACAGCTTTTTCGACGGGTCCTCGACCAGGGCCTTGATCGGGGCCAACAGCTCGCGCGTGCTCTCCTCGGTGAAGGTGAACACCATGAACACCCCGGCCACCACGAAGAACATGTACATGGTGAGCAGGCTCGAGGGGATCGGCTCTTGAAGCAGCAGGTCGAACACGATGACGAAACCGGCATAGAAGGCGAGGACCGTCAGCACCGCCTGTAGGAGCCTGGGAATTCGCATCGGTTTCTTCGGCGTCATTTCTGCGCCGCCAGGTAGTTCACCAGCATTTCCAGTTCCCCGGCATACAACTGCTCGCCGTAGTCCTCGGGCATCAGCTCCGGCTCGAAGCCTTCGGCAATCTCGGCGTTGGGGTCGAGGATCGCCCGCCTGAGGTAATCCTTGTCCCGCTTGCCGCCGATGGCGGTGAGGTCGGGGCCGAGCTCGCCCTCCTCGCCGGCGATCTTGTGGCAGCCGCCGCAGGCGAACTCGGCGATTGTCTCCTCGGCGGTGGCGAACGGCGGCCGTTGTTCGGCCCGCTCTTCCCCCGCCGCCGCCACCGGCTCGGTGGGGATGTCGACCGTGACCTCGAGGCCGCTCCGATCCTGGAGGTAGGCCACCACCGCCCTGACCTCCGCATCCGCCAAGCCGATGCGCCCAGTGAGCATGTTCGGCATCGGGCTCACCGTGTCGTTGGTTCCGGTCTTGCCGAAGCCGGCGACCACGTAGGCCGAGGGGTCGACCAGCGATTCGTAAAGATAACCTTCGACGTCGCCGGCCTGGCCCTGGTATCGCTGGTCCTTGAGCCGCTCCCGGGCGACGATGCCCGCCTGGTCGAGCAGCGGCGCCCGTTCGCCCACGGGGTTGTGGCACAGGGTGCAGGTTCCCTTGCCGTTGAAGATCCTCTCACCCAGGGCGATGAACTCATCCATGGTCATCGCCGCCAGGTCCAGCTTCTCTTCCTTGGGCGGCGGCGCCGGCTCGATCTGCGGGATTCCGAAACTGGAGTAGCCGGCGAAGAAACCGATGACAAGCAGGCCGAAGACCACCACCGCCAGGAAGGTCCTCATGCCTGCTGCTCCTTCCAGTAACCGGCCGGGACGGTCCTGGCGCCGCCGACCTGGCTCAGCCAGAATACGAAGATCACCATGGCCATGAACAGGATGGCGCCCAACGAGACCACGTTGGCCGCGTATCCGAGCGTCGGCGTGAAGGCGTCGGCGGAGGCGTCGCGCATGATCCCGGTCACGTGCCAGTGCTGCCGGACACCAGAGCGGATGTAACCCATGAGTCCCATGAGCCAGGTGAAGGCCACGGCCAGGAGGAACAGGGCGTATTGTGCCCGATCCGGGATCCTGCCCCAGTTGAGCGGGGCCACCTCGGTGGCGCCCCTGTAGATGAACCGGTCGAGCACGGTGCTGGCCGCGATGATGATGAGCGTGGTGGCCACCTGCGGTACGGAGGACGCGACCTTGTAGACGGTGTTGGTAAAGTAGCCGTGGTAGACCCCCAGGAACAGGAGGTTGAGGATCCCGGCGGAGAACAGGGCCACCTGAATCGCGTTGCCGGCCTTGACCCAGGACACCACCGGCACCTTGTTGCACCGGCGGTAGAGGATGAAGCTCAGCGTGGTGAACAGGATCATGACGTTCACCGCGGTGTTCTTCGCCGGCATGATCCCCAACGGCCCGAGATACTTGTGGTAGGGCCCGCCGAGCGCCTTCAGCTCCTCGTTGCTGAGCACCAGCGTATGCGGCGTGAACCAGACCAAAAACGCGCCGATGATCACGATGGCCAGGTACTTGACGTAACGGTTGTAGCGGCCGGCGCCGTCGCTGCGGCCCATGCCGCACCACAGATAGTAGTTGGCGGACAGGAACAGAGTGCCGATCAGCACCGCCTGGATGATGAACAGCCAGGCGAATATCCCGCCCATCAGCGTGATGCCCATCTGTTGGCTGTAGGCGTAGACCTCGGCCGCCAGGTAATAGCCGGCGAACGGCAGCGGCAGCAGCGCCGAGATGGCGATGAAGTTGGCGGTATATCCCATCCAGTCGTAATGCGCCTTCTCCTCGCTGGTGGTCGCGTTCAGGAACTTGTAGGCGGCGTAGGCGCCCACGATCGAGCCGCCATAGGCGATGTTGGCGATGAACCGGTGCAGGTTGATCGGGTTCCACAGGTGATTGTGTATGGCGGCCCAGACGTCGCCGCCGAACACCCCGGCGGCGTCGACACCGGCCGGGCTCATCTGGAAGGTAAGCCAGGCGTTGGCGAGGAACATCAACAGCGTGCCGACGGCATTCAACAACAGGCCGACGGTCAGGTGCACCCACTTCCTGAACCCGCCCTGCAGCCAGTGCCAGCCGTAGTAGTAGACGTAGAGACAGGCGCTCTCGGCGAAGAACAAGAGCGCGTAGTAGAACATGGTCTCCTTGAAGATCGCCGCCAGGTACTGGAACAGGTGCGGATAGAAGACGATCAGGCAGAACACCAGCAAGCCGCCCAGGATGGCGGTGAGCGAATAGGCGGCGATGCTGATCCTGATGAACTCATAAGCCATGTTGTCGTAGCGTTCGTCCCGGGTCGCCATGCCGACGCCTTCGATGATCAGGACGAAGATTGGCACCGCCAGGACGAAGGCCGCGAACCACAGGTGCAGCTGGGCGACCAGCCACACCACGACCCGGCTGTTGAGGCCGGCGATGCGGGGATAGTCGGCCTCGCTCAGCCTGGGCGCCGGCGGATACGGGGTGGGTTCGGCACCAGCCTCCACCTGCCCGGCAGCCGCGCCCGCCCCCGCCCCCGCCTCCTGGGCAAGGGCGCCGGTCGACGCCAACCCGGCAAGGGCTAAGGCAAGCAGAATGAGGGCCAAGATGAGGCCCGCACAGACGGCGCCCGCCTTCAAGCCACGCCGCGGCCTCGCTTCCGCGCCCCTCGGGCAATCTCTGGCGCCGGTCATTGGTGGAAGATCAAGCTGAGCCCCTGAAGGTTCATGATGGCGACGTCGAGGGCCAGGAAAGCGATACAGAAAACCACAAGCGCGACCGCGAACGGTGCAAGATAATCTTTCAACGCCACCTCCTCGAAATCCTCGATGAACCGGGTCTTGGGCCTAGAAAAGAAACCACACGAAAAACACGACCACGGCGATAGAGGCCGCAATGAACAACGCCGGGCCCGCCCAGGGATACTTTTCCTTTTCCTGTCCTTCATCGTTCATGGTCTTGCCGGTGCCTGGAGACGGCCTATTCGTCCCGCTTCGATTGACAGGGGTTACCCGGTCTTATATCGTTTGCATCATGAAGCTTCCAAAAGTAAATCTCGCGGATATTGTTATTTTCCTGGGATTGATTGTAAATGCAATCGTAATCATTCTCATACTCTATTACTTTGTATTCTAGCCGGCCCGGCGCGGTCGCCGCTATTCCTGCCTTCCTTCGCACTTGCAGAGCTTCCGCAGGTGCTGGATCAGCCCGTCCACTTCCGCCTCGGCCAGGGTCTTGGACCACGGCGGCATCATCGGCGACTTGCTGGCGGCCGGCCCGCCGTCCAGAATCACGTTCTTGATGTCGGCGTCGCTGAGCTTGTTCATCTCCGCCGCATTGGTGAAGTTTCGGGGGCTGACGGGAAAGTCCTGGCTGACGTTGGGGCCATCGCCCTTGCCTTCGAGGCCGTGGCACTGGGCGCAGTAGAACTTGAACACCTGTTCGGCGTCGGCGGCCAACGCCGGGCTGCCATCGAACAGACCGAGGCCGAGAACCACCGCCGCCAACTTGGTCCACCTCAGCATCTTCCTGGTCCCTCCGTCGGTCGGTGTCACTTGAAGCTGGCCACGTAGGCCGCCACCGCCTGCATGTCCTTCTCGCTCAAGAGCCCGGCGAAGACCGGCATCATCCGGACCGGCTTGAACGCCTGGGTATGCTTCAGGTAGGCGAAGATCCAATCGGGGTTCAGCCGGCTGCCGGCGCCGATGAGGGAAGGCCCCGAAAACCCGCCCTTGAACTTCTTCTTGGACGGGAACTGATGGCAGCCGCTGCACGGCATCTTCTTGATGAAGATGAGTCGTCCCTTGGGGTGCTTCTTCGGCTTGATGACTCCGGCCTCGACTAGATCGGACTTGAGGCTCATCAGGAATTCGGTCACCACGGCCGCATCGCCGGCCGAGAGCTTGGGGTGGTCGCCGGGGTTCTTCTCGGTCAGCGAGTTGTATTTGAGCGGACGGATGGGTTGCGGATCCGCGAGCCACTTCTCGAGCCACGGCCCTTGGAACTTGCTGCCCGCATACCACAGCTCGGGCCCCTTCTTCGCCAGCTGGTCGGCGATGGTCTTCTCCCTGGCGGGGCCGGTCGTGTAATGACAGTCCGTGCATTTGTTGTCGGTGAACAGCTTCTCCCCGGCTGCGGGATCGCTGCTTGCCGGCGCGGTCGCCATCACCAGGAAGGTCGCGCCCAGGCAAAGGGTGACCGCTCGTCTCATCGTTCGCCCTCCTCCCGCTCGGGACGCTTCGAGATGGCAATGCGCGGGGCCATCAAGTGACGCCCTCCCGCGTGGCTTCCTTCTCCGCCCTGCGCATGAGCCAGTAGCCAAGGGCGCCGGCCAATAGCACCGCCAGCACTGTGTACACATATACCGTCATCGGCGTCGGCGCTTCGAGGAAAACGTAATACCAGGAGGACAGGCTCATGATTAGGCCGTGCTCGCCGTTCGAGCCGTCCCAGGCGTTGACGGCCACCGGGATGAACCTTCCCGGCACGAACTGAACATCGTTCCGGTCCGCCGTGGTGAGTGGTCGCTTCATCGCCACGCGCCAGCGGCCCTCACGCCACACCGCCTTGGCGGTGACCTGCTGCTGATCCGCGGCCTGGGCCTTCACCGGCTGCTTCCAGCCGCGGGCGACCGCCTCCTCCACCGACGGCTTACCGGCTGCGTCGAGGTCCGCCTTCCAGACCCAGAGGTGGATCGGGTTCGAGGCGCCGCCGCGCAGGAAGTGAGGCTTCTTGGTCCCCTCCGGAAGCTTGATCGGAAACTGAAAGGCCAGCGCATCGCGGAACGTCTCCAGCCGCCGCGGCACCATGCCGTTGGCCTCGACATAGGAGTTGAAGGCGCCGACCTTGACGATCTCCGTGGTGTCAAGTTCCAGGTCCTGCTGGTGGACCAGGTCCTGGAAAGCATCGTCCCACTCAATGAGGAAGGCAATATCCCGGTCGTTGTACAGCGCCCTCACCGTGACCAGCTCGATGCTCGGGTTCTGCCAGCGCGGCGCCACCACCACCTGTCCGGCGAGCCGCATATCCATGGGTTCCGCCCCGGCCCATGCCGGGTCGTCCGGGCCGTCCGGTAGCTCGCCCTCGAGGCGGCGCACGTTCAACACCTCGTGCTCGGTCGGCTGGTGCTGCAGGGACTTGATGTAGTTGGCCAGATACCACCGCTCCTGCTCGCTCAGGGTCTTCACGAACGAGGGCATCGGGGTGCCGTTGATGCCGGTGGAGAACCGCATGAAGATGTCTTCCACCTCGATGCCCGCCTTGATCTTCCAGGGGTGGGTCACGTTGCGGATGCGAATCGGGAAACCCCAGTCGTCCTTGCGGTCGAAGGCCTTCTGTCCGTCGCCGCGGCCCAGCTTGCCGTGGCACTCCCAGCATTTCGCCCTTTCGAATACGGCCTCGCCCCTGGCAATCGTCTGGTCGTTGTACGGGACCCTGTCCGCGGGGACTTCGACGATACGCTCATAGGGATCGAACTCGGGATTCTCGAACTCCGGCGCAAAGGTCTTGATGTAGTAGATGACCGCCCACCGCTCCATTTCGGTGAGCCCGTTCCTGATCAGGTCGTTGTCGAACGGCTGCATGCCGGTTCCGGCAAGGCCGCGGCTCACGGTGCGGAACAGGTCCTCGTCGGTGGGAAGCTCGCCGCTCTCGGTGGTCCGGAACTTGAAGGTGCCGAGGGTGAAGTCCCTGGGCCGCGGGTCCATGTATTGAGCGGCCGGGCCGTTGCCGTCCCCCAACAAGCCGTGACAGAAGCTGCAGCGCCTGAAATAGATGACCTCGCCGTTCTCGACCATCTCCGGGGTCTCGGGGGGCTTGGGTCCGGTCGGCCGCTCGGCGGCCGGGGCGACGCCGTTCGCCGACAGGCCGAGCGCCAACACCACGCCAGTGACGGCCGCCAGCGTCCGCGACCACGGCCCGCCGTCCCGGCACGGGCACAGGCTGCGCCCCGGCGTCGCCGTCGTCGCCTTGCCGAACCGCCTCGATCGCCCGGGATTCATTGCGCTTCCGTTATCCTTGGCGTCTTCCGGGCCAGCTCGTACTCGGCCAGGATGATCTTCCACCGTTCCTCTTCCGTCAGGTTGAGCTTCCACTCCGGCATGGCGGAATCCCAGGGCGTCGCCTCGGTAGGCAGCCCCGGCCCGCCGTTGCTGACCCGCCAGAACGTGTAGCCTTCGACGATGGTTTCGATGGTGCCGGTATCGGTGAAATTGATGGGGCGCAGCTTGAACGCGTCCGCCATGGGGCCATCGCCGCTGACGCTGTCGCCATGGCAGGGCCGGCAGTTCATGGCGTAGAGCGCCCGCCCCTCGAACAGGGTCTTCTCCAACAGGGCCGCCTTGGCGGTCTCCTTGCTGACGTTGCCGTTTTCCAGCCCACGCAGGAATGTCTTCACCGGCTCGGTGGGGATGAAGCCCAACATCGGCCCGTCCGGATTTTCCTCCCGCCACGCCTCGACGTCGGGCATGACCTGGGGAATGAGCGCCACGTCGTCCGCCTTCGCCTGCTCGATGAACGCCTCGACCTCTCCGTCGGACGGATCGGCCATCGGGTTCTCGAGCGCCTCGAAACTCTTGGGAAAGTTGGACGAGGGGTGCTGAATCCTGAGCGATGGCGGCAGCTCCACCGTGGGAACGACCGACTCGTAGACCTGCCATCCGAGCACCAAAGGGACCACCGACAACACGGTGGCCCGCGGAATCTTGCCGTATTCGCCGCGCAGGAAGCGGTTTATCGGGCGCATGAACTCGCCGAGGTACTCGTTGGAAAAGGTGATCAGCATGAACAGCGCCACCACTGTCAGCGCCATGTACATGAACATGAGCGCGCCCGGCACCGGCAGCGGCAGCGGCAGCGTGGTGATCTGCCGCGACGCCTCGGGGATTCCCCATTTGACCAGGGCGTAGACGATCAGGAACGTCAGCACGATGGCCCAGAACCGGCCAATCTTGAGCTTCAGCCTCATGGTCGGTGTCGCCTCCTCATCACTCGCCCTTCTGCATGATGAGAAACGCCAGAACGTCTTGATAGTCCTTGACGGTTATCGCTTCGATCAGGTCTTCCGGCATGATGCTCTTGTTGGCGTCTTGGGTGATCTCCTTGATGTCCGCCTTGGCGACGGTGACGATCTCGCCGGTCGCCTTGGCGACGTCGATCTCGGATCCGTCGTCGCGAACCTTGATGCCGACCGTCTTGCGGCCCTCCCGGTCCACCACCTCGTAAGTCTCGAAGCCGGCGGTGATTTGTTTCGCCGGCCTCAGGATCGATTCCGAGATGAACTTGAGGCCCTTCCGGCCGACGGCAGAAAGGTCGGGCCCCAGCTCGCCGCCCTCGCCTTGCAGCCGATGGCATTCGGCGCAGTTGTCTTCGAACACCACTTGTCCGTTGTCGGGATCGCCGCCGCCCGCCGCCGAAGCCGCCTGGATCTTGGCGTAGTACTTGCGGCTGATCTCGCTCGGGTTGTCGAGGGCCTCGACGTCCACGTCCCCGCCCTGGCTTTGCAGGTAGGAGATCACCGCCTTGATCTCGTTGAGGTTCAACGAGATCGGCGGCGCGTAGACGATGGCCATCTCGTTCTTGTATCCATCGACGATGTAGGTGCCCGGATTGGCCAGGCTTTCGACCAGGTAGTCGGTCGGCGTGTAGCTGAGGCCGGTTTTATCGGAGCGCTCGCGGGCCCGGCTCACCGCCCGGGCCCCGATGGACTCGGGGAACTTGTCGCCGAACTGCCCCTGGTTGGGGCCGCGAACGGCGCTGCCCCGGTCACCCAGGCTGTGGCAGGTGTAGCACCGGCCCTTGCCCCAGAAGATGAGCTCGCCCCCCTCGGGGCTGATGTCGACGACGCTGAGCGCCCGTTGCGCCCCGCCGGTCAGGTCGGTGACGGCATAACCTACCCATAGAAACGCCGCCAACGACAAGAGGAGGAACAAGAAGACCTTTGTACCCGCGGCAGACATGGGAACCTACCGATCTAGTCTCCTGCTCATGCGGCCCGGGGGGCGGCCGACTCGGTTGGTTCCCTCTTCCCGGCCGCGATGCCGCCGAGCCAAAACATGAAGGCGATGCCGACCATGAACACCAGCACCGACAGCGATACCATCTGGGTCATGGTGAAGTTGCTCGGGGTGTACGCCCATTCCGAGGTGTCCCGCATCACCCCGAAGATGTGCCAGTCCCCGCGCAGGCCGGAGCGGATGAATCCCATCAACCCCATGTTCATGGTGATGACGAAGGTCAACAGCAGCAGGGCGTATTGGCTGCGCAGCGGGATCCTGCCCCACCTAAGGCCGCCGATCTCTTCGGCGCCCCTGAACAGGAAGACGTCGATGGCGGTGACCAGGATCAGGCAGCCGATGATCTGCAGGAACTGGCTCACCGCGACGTTTCTTAAGAAAGGCGACGCCTGCTCCATGACCACGAAGCCGTACACGCCCAGGAACACGACCACGTTGAAGGCGGTGACACCGAGGAACAATCCCTGGGCCAGGTTGCCCCGGTCCCGCAGGGCCAGGACCACGGTGGCCACCGCGGCGGCGCATTGGAACAGCATCAAGTAGCCGACCGTCCGGAAGTAATGGGCGCGGTCGGCGGGCAGGTCCAGTTCCGCCGGGTCCATGCCCAACAGGGTCGCCGCGTACTGGCCGACGATGGCGATCGCCGCCAGGCCGGCCAACGGGATCACGATCAGCGCCGTGCGGCCCTGCCGGCTGATCGACACCGGGCCGCGCTTGTTGCCCCGGCGATACAGCATGAAGCTGAAGAAGGTGGACAGGATGATCAGGTTGATGACCGCGTTCTTGGCCGGCATCAGGCCCATGTACTTCAAGGTCGGATGGTACTGGCTGCCGCCCATCTGGCCCACCTCCTGGCTGGTCAGCGGCAGGTTGTGCGGGGTGAGCCAGATGGCGAACGAGA
>JBHICX010000044.1:0-11399 GCA_046759805.1 Kiloniellales bacterium
GTTGCCGCACCGGGTCGGTTCTACTGGGTCGGCGCCTGGTCCGGGTTCATGAACAGGGTGCCCCGTTTGGTGCTCCCCAGCTCCCGTGCCTGGGGGCCGTAGATATAGCCTTCCTTGCCGGACCGGGTGATGACCTTGAGCCAGCGCCCGCCGTCGATCAGCTCGGTGACCTTGAAGCTTTCCGCTTCGACGAAGAACTCGCCGGTTCGGGCCGACTTGGCGGTCGGCTTCCGGTACACCCAGGCCCGGGTGCGGGCCACATAGGTCTTCGGCTTCGCCGGCGCCGCCGCCGCCGCACCCCGTCGATCCTTAGGGACGTAGACCGGTTTGCCGGTGGCCGTCGTCGCCGCCGCTTTGGCGGTTGGTTCGCTGGTGGTGGCCGGAGGCGCCGCTTCGCCGGTCTCCTTTGCGTATCGCCGCAGGCGGTGGCGCGCCAGCGCCGCGAACCGCCCGTTGGGATAGGTCTCCAGATAGGCGCGGTAGTCGCCGGGGTCGGTGCTGTCCTTGATCGACTCCCAGAACAGGATCTCGACCTGCAGCTCGGAGCCCGGCTCCGGGCTGCCGGTCTGTGCGATCTGCGTCGCCAGGGCCGGTGGCGCAAACCCGAGGCCGACAACGACGGCGGCGTAAATGAGGCGGCGAACGAAGCGCGGCATCACTGTCTCCGGGGTCTGGTCGGCGCCCATCAAGGGCGCCATGGCATGGCAGGAAATGGTAATGCAAGCGAGGGGCAGGGGCAAATCCCGTGGCCCGCGGGCTCAGCCCCGCGGCAGCAACAGAAGGCGCCGCACCGGGCCTTCCGGGACCGCCGGCATCGGCACGTACTCGCCGTCGCGCCAGCGCCGCAGGAAGTCGTGGTAATGCGTCGACAGCGGGTTGCCGGACTGTCCGGTGGCGATGACGAAGCGCGATCGGCCGAGCTCCGCCAGGTCGTAGACGGCCCGAAAGCCGGCGCCGTGAATATGGGCGAACGGCTGGTCCGGGTCCGTGATGTCGCTGGTGCCCCGGTTCACCGTGTCGTCGCCGCCGTCGGTTTCGATCTCCAGGTCGGCGAGCCGCCCCAAGAGCGGCACCAGATCAAGCACCCGATGCCGGAACGACGCCCGGTGGGCGGCGCCCCAGCGCCATCGCGCCGGATCCTCGCCATAGCGCGCCTCGATCCAGTCAAGGGCCCGGTTGAGGGCCGAGGACAGGCGCTCGGCGCAGGTCTCCCGGCGCGGCGTCGTCACCACGTCGCACCACGCCGGGTCGGCCTCCAGCATATGCGCCACCACCTCCGGCCTCAGCCGCCAATAGTCCGCAAACGCCGGGCCCAGCTCGTCGGCATAAAGCGCCCGGTTCAGCTCCCGCAGCCAGGCGGTGAAGATGAGCGGCTCGGCCCGCCGGCGGTCCATGGCGCCGTCCCAGCCGGCCAACCGGTCGAGGCTGTTCTGGGTCCGCACCTCAGGTGTGACTCGCGCCAGCATCAGCGGCAGCAGGGTTCGCGCGGCCAGCGACTCGGTGTCCTGTTGCAGGGCCATGAAGCCCTCGACGGTCAGTTTGACTCCCTCGGACCGGGCCGCCTCGATGCGTTCGCCGATGCGACGGGCGCGGGTGTCCGACTCCCAGTGGGCGGCCAGGAAGTGGGGATAGTCGGGGCCGACGATCCGGTTGTTGGCGTTGACGATCACGCCTCCTGGCGGGTTCAGCGCCTTCGGCAGCGCGGCCGTGGGCACCCGCCCGGTCCAGTCGTACTCGCCGGTCCAGCCGGGCACCGGCGCCAAGCCCTTGCCGTTGCGCCGCACCGGTACCCGCGCCGGGGCGTAGAAGCCGATATTTCCGTCCACATCGGCATAGACGACGTTCTGCTGCGGTCCGTGGAAGTCGCTGAGCGCGGCGACGAACGCCGCCCAGCCATCGGCCCGGTTCAGCCGATAGATCGCCTGTGCCGAGGTGTCGTCGGCGTCGAGCGCCGGGAAGGCCAGCGCGATCACCGACCCGGGATCGGCCTGGCGGGCGGCTTGCGGCGCCACGTCGGAGATGACCGGGCCGTGGCGCGTCGTGCGCACCGACAGGGTGACGGTGTCGCCGCCGCGCACCACGATGGTCTCGGCGCGCACCCGGAACGGCTCGCTGCCCTCGGGGGTGAGATAGCGGCCCGCGTCACCATCGGCGACGCGCTCGATGAACAGGTCCTGCACGTCGCTGTGGGTGTTGGCGAAGCCCCAGGCGATGCGGCCGTTGTGGCCGAACAGGTGGAACGGCACCCCCGGCACCGTGGCCCCGGCGACGGTGAGCCCGGGCGCCTCGATGCGCGCTAGGTACCACAGAATCGGGGCGGCGAAGCGCAGATGCGGATCGTTGGCCAGCAACGGCTTGCCGGACCGGGTGCGGCTTCCGGCCACCACCCACTCGTTGGAGGCGTTGGCGACGCGCCAGCCATCGGCGACATGGTCCGCCAGCCCATCGAGCGGCAGCCCCCGGTACAGTTGGGCCAGGGTCACCATGGCCTCGGCGCTGTCCGGCCACAGGCTGGCCAGCTGCTCGGGTGTCAGCCGCGCCGCCAACCGGGCGCGCAACAGCTCGCGCCGCCAGTTCCCGGCCAGCGTCAGCGCCATCAGCTTTCCGAACGCCAGGCAGTCGGCCGGACGCCAGGGTTCGGGGCTGTGCCACAGCAGGGTGAATTCCGGCGCCAGGGCGCCGCGGCCCTCGTCGAGATAGGCGTTGACGCCGGCCGCATAGGCGCCGAGGGCGGTCCGCACCGGCTCACTCAGATGCGCCAGGCTCCACTCGGCCGCCCGATAGAGCCCGAGCGTGCGCATGAAGCGATCGGAGCCGAGCGTGCGCTCTCCGAAGATCTCCGAAAGTCGCCCGGCGATGAGCCGGCGCTGCTGCTCCATCTGCCACAGCCGGTCCTGGGCGTGCACGAAGCCCAGCGCGAAATAGGCGTCGGCCTGGCTCCCGGCCTTGATATAGGGAATGGCGTTCGCATCCCGGCGCACCTCGACCGGGGCACCGAGGCCTGATAGCGCGATGCGCCCTTCGACGGTGGGCAGGCTCGACCACCCGGCAAAGGCCGCCGCCAGGCCGGCCAGCGCCAGCACCGCCAGCGGCCCGAGCAGGAGCCAGCGCATCGGTTGCCTAACCGTTGGTTGCCGGCGTCAAGATGTCCAGCTCGCGCAGGATCTGCTGACGGTGCTGGTCCAGTTCCGGCGCCGGGCTGCGGGTGTCGGGGTCGGCGAAGGCGCTCATCTTGATTGGGTTGCCCACCATGCGGCGCTCGCCGGCCACTGGGTCGTCGGTGCGCACCAGCATGGTGCGGGCGGCGATTTGGCGGTCGTTCACCACTTCCTCGATGTTGTTGATCGGCCCGCAGGGGATGCCGGCGGCGTCCAGCAGCTCCAGCCACTCCGCTCGCGGTCGGGCCTTGAGCGCCTGATCGAGTGCTGCCTTCAGCTCCGCCACGTTGGCGGTGCGGTCGGTGTTGGTGAGGAAGCGCGGGTCGTCGGCGAGCTCGGGGCAACCCAGCACCTCTGCCAGGCGGCGGAACAGAGCGTCGTTGCCGGCCGCCAGGATCATGTAGCCGTCGGCGGCCTCGTAAGGCTCGAACGGGGCGATCGACGGGTTGCGCGCGCCCTGGGGACCGGGTGACTTGCCGGTGGCGAAGAAGCGGGCAATGGCGTTCTCCAGGATCGCCACCTGGCAGTCCAGCATGGCCACGTCGAGCTTGATGCCGGCGCCGGTCTGGGCGCGGTGCGTGAGCGCGGCACCGATGCCGATGGCGGCGTAGAGCCCGGCGGTGATGTCGCCGACCGAGGTGCCGACCCTGAGCGGCGGGCCGCCCGGTTCGCCGGTGAGGCTCATGATCCCACCCATGCCCTGGGCCACGATGTCGTAGGCCGGGCGTCCGGCGTAGGGGCCGGTGTGCCCGAAACCGGAGGCGGCGGCGTAGACCAGCCTGGGATAACGCTCATGCAGGCTGTCCCAGCCGTAACCCAGCCGCTCCATGGTGCCGGCGCGGAAGTTCTCGACCAGCACGTCGGCCCGCTCCAAGAGCCGCTCAAAGACAGGGCGGTCGGCGTCGGACTTCAGATCCAGCGCGATGCTCTCCTTGCCGCGATTGAGCGACATGAAGTAGACCGACTTGCCGTTGACGAATGGGCCGTATTGGCGGGCGTCGTCGCCACGGCCGGGCACCTCGACCTTGATCACCCGCGCACCCAAGTCGACTAGGACCATGGTGCAGTAGGGCCCGGCGAGCACGCGGGTGAGGTCGACGACGAGGACGCCGTCGAGCGGACCGGCGGCGGTCATGCTGGCATCCCTCCCAGGCGCCAAGGACGCCCGGTTCATAGCCGAGCCGGCCGCCGCGTGCAATCCGGCGGCTCCAGGCAACGGACCCGGGCACGGCTTCATCGGTCCGGCGGCTCATGACCCGGAGCCGTCATCGGGCCTCCATAGACTCCGCCATCGGCGGCACATAGAATTCCTCAAATTCACGTGGGGGGAGGCGTGGCCGAGGAACGCGTCCAGAGGCGTTTGGCGGCAATTCTGGCTGCGGATGTGGCAGGCTACACCCGGCTGATGGGCCGGGACGAGGAAGGCACGCTCGCCGCGCTGACCGCTCACCGCATCGACTTGATCGAGCCTTGCATCGCCGAACATCGGGGACGCGTGTTCAAGACGACCGGAGACGGGTTGCTCGCGGAGTTCGCCAGTGTGGTGGATGCCGTGCGGTGCGCTGTCGCGGAGCAAGACGGCATGCGGGAGCGCAACACGGAGGTGCCTGAAAACCGTCGCATCGAGTTCCGTATCGGCGTCAACCTCGGCGACGTGATCGTGCAAGACGACGACGTGTTCGGCGACGGCGTCAACGTGGCGGCACGGTTGGAGGGGCTGGCGGAGCCGGGTGGCGTGTGCGTCTCGGACATGGTCCATCAAGGCATCCGATCCAAGCTCGACCTGTCGTTCGACGACCTCGGGCCGCAGCGGGTCAAGAATGTCGGCGACCCGGTGCGCGCCTTCCGCGTCGGCCACGGCGACCCCTTTTCGTCCGGAGAAGGCGACGCCCCGCCGTTGCCGGCCAAGCCCTCGATCGCCGTGCTGCCGTTCGACAATATCAGTGGCGATCCGCAGCAGGAGTATTTCTCGGACGGCATCACCGAGGACATCATCACCGAGCTCTCGAAGATCTCCGGTCTGTTCGTCATCGCGCGGCACTCGGCGTTCACCTACAAGGGGCAGTCGGTGACGCTGAAGCAGGTCGGACAGGATCTCGGCGTGCGTTACGTGTTGGAAGGCAGTGTCCGCAAGGCGGGAAATCGGTTGCGGATCACGGCCCAGCTCATCGACGCAGCGACCGACCATCACCTTTGGGCCGAGCGCTACGACCGCAACCTCGAGGATATCTTCGCGGTTCAGGAGGAGGTGGCCCGCAGCGTCGCCTCGGCGCTGGCGGTGGCGCTGAAACCGGAAGAGGGCGAGCGGCTTCGCCGACCGCCGACCGACAACATCGAAGCTTACGATATCTACCTTGGGACTCGCGCCACCCTATGGCCGCCGACCCGGGAGAACATCCTCACCGCCCGAAACGCCTATCGGCGCATCACGGAAATCGATCCTTCGTTCGCGGGCGGTCACGCGGGTCTCTCGATGACGCACTCCTTCGCCGTCATGTTCGGGCACAGCGAGCGGCCGGAAGAAGATGCGAGAGTCGCTATGGAGATGGCACAGAGAGCCGTGGCCCTCGACGATCAGTTCGCGCAAGCCTATTCGGCCCTGGGGCTGGTCCATACCGTTACGGGCCAGCACGATGAAGGAGTCGTGTGCGCTCGACGGGCGGTCGACCTCCAGCCGGGCGATGCCGACGCCCAAACCTTCTCGGCCATTACCCAGTTTTTCGCCGGGCAAGCCGAGGGGGCCTACGAGGCGATCACGACCGCCCTGCGCCTCGATCCGCAATATGTGAATGGCCCCTATTTGAACGTGCTGGGAATCGTGTGCTTCTGTGCCGGGCGCTACGAAGAATCGATCGACGCCTTCAAGAGAAACGTGGACCGGGGCGGGCCCCTTGCGCCGCCGGCCTTGGCCTTTCGTACGGCCTCCTTTAGCGCGGCCGGGCATGTGGAAGAGGCCAAGGCGTCGGCGCAAGCGCTGCTCGACTTCTTCCCCGCTTTCTCGTTGGCCCGGTTTCGGATGCTGTACATGTTCAAGAACCCGGAGGACACGAAGCGCGTCATCGCCGCCTTGCGCAAGGTCGGGCTGCCGGAGTAACCCCGTGACTGCGATCAGGTCGGCTCCAGGCCCGGCCCCCGCGCAACTTTCGCACTGGAACGACGACCGTTTTCGAACGAGCGGCCGACGGGTGATTCCGTCTCGGGCCTTCCGCACGTCGAACATGACACCAACCCACCGCCCTTGATGGGGGTGGAAGGATTCCTTACTTTCTTACAAGTAAGGAGATCGGCATGAACCTAGCCAAGGTCACCAGCAAGGGGCAGACCACGATCCCGAAAGCGATCCGCACCCAATGTGGCATCCGCGAGGGCGACCTGCTTGCCGTCACCGCCGATGGCAAGCGCATCGTCATGACCAAGGTTGAGTCGCCGGAGCAGGCATACCTGCAATCCCTCGAAGCGACCTTGCAGGAGTGGCTCAGCGACGCCGACGAGGAAGCCTACCGTGACCTTTGAGCGGTACGACGTCGTGGTCGTGCCGTTCCCGTTCTCAGGCAGACTCGCCGCCAGACGGCGGCCGGCGCTGGTGGTGTCGAGCGACCGCTTCAACCGTGCCCACGACCACGTCATCCTGGCCATGATCACCACGGCGGCGCAGACTTCTTGGCCAAGTGATACCGAGATCGTGGACCTCGACTCGGCGGGCCTCGTCGCCCGGTCCGTGGTGCGGCTGAAGCCGTTCACCCTGCACAACGCCCTGGTAGTTCGGCGCATCGGCACCCTGGCAGAGCAAGATCGGAATCAGATGGGGCGTAGGCTGAGAGCAGACCTCACTAGATGAAGGCTCAGAATGACAATCGCTAGCCGCGCTCCCAGCGGCGAGCGTCCCTGAGACCGGCGGCATTGCGCCCGGCTGTCGGTTCGGTGCATGAATCATGAATAACGCCTCTTGGACGACCTGAGCCCGGATCGACCGCCCCATCCGCCATACCCTCTGAGCCTGGGATGAAAAACCGCCATCTCCCCCGGCTGCCGCCGCCGCGCCGGTGGCGGCCAGCGCCAACGCAACGGCAGGCGCCATGAACGCCACGACCCGACGCTTCCCAGATGTCGGGGCGATGCTGGCGGTGTTGCAGCCGAGCTATCCGGTCTATTGCGTGCACCCCGACCGGATCCGCGTTGCCGCTCGACGCTTCACCGAGCGGTTTGCCGGGCGGGTGCTTTACGCGGTCAAATGCAACCCGCATCCGCTGGTGCTGCGGGCGCTGTGGGACGGCGGCATCCGGCATTTCGACACCGCGTCGCTGCCTGAAATTGCGCAGGTGTGTGAGCAGCTCGACCAGTCGGTCGCCTATTTCATGCATCCGGTGAAGGCGCGCGAGGCGATTCGCACCGCGTTTCGCGTCTACCAGGTCGACACCTTCGTCGTCGACCACCCGGACGAGCTCACCAAGGTAATCGACGAGGTGGGCTCTCAGGGTATTAGCGTCGTGGTGCGCATCGCCACGCCGCAGGCGGTCGGCACGCTCTATCACTTGGCCGACAAGTTCGGCGCGCCGGAGGAGGAGGCGGCGGAGCTGTTGCGCGCCGCGGCGGCCAAGGGGTGCGGTACCGGGATCGCCTTTCACGTGGGCTCGCAGTGCGCCCGCCCGCGGGCCTATATCGAGGCGCTGGAGGTGGTCGGCGAGGTGCTGGAGGCGGCCGGCACGAGGATCGGCTTGCTGGACGTCGGGGGCGGGTTCCCGGCCGCCTACCCGGACCGCCAGGTGCCGCCGATCGAGGACTTCCTCGTCGCCATAGAGAGCGGCACCCGGGCGCTGCGGCTGGACCCGGACTGCGTGCTGATGTGCGAGCCGGGCCGGGCGCTGGTCGCCGACGGCTGCTCGCTGGTGATCCAGGTGCAGCTCAGGAAAGGCGACCGGCTCTACGTCAACGACGGGCTCCACGGCAGCCTGTCGGAGGTAGAGACCGCCGGAATCCGCTTTCCGGTGCGCCTCCACCGCCGCGGCGGCGCGCCAGTGGCCACGGCGACCCGGCGCTTCGTGCTCAACGGGCCGACCTGTGACTCGCTGGACGTCCTGCCGCTGGAGTTCGAGCTGCCGGAGGACGCCGGCGAGGGCGACTGGATTGAGGTGTCGCAGTGCGGTGCCTACTCGAACGCGCTGGCGACCTCGTTCAACGGCTTCCATCCGGAGACCTTCGTAGAGATCGAGGAGGGGGAGGGATGATCGCTGCGGCCCGCCGGACCGAGCCGCCGCTCGCGATGACCCTGGACGGCGTTCCCGCGTTCCGGCCACGGGCGCCCTGGTGGGGCGGGGATCTGCAGACGGTGCGCAACTACCTGGTCATGCGGCGGCTGGGGATCGGGCTGCCGGCGGTGGCCGGCGAGCGGCTCTATCTGCCGATGCGCGACGGCAGCGGCGACCGGCTGCAGGCGAGCCTCACGCAGGCGCCGAAGGGGCGGCCGCTCATCGTGCTGATCCACGGGCTCACCGGCTCCGAGGATTCGACCTACATGCTGGTGAGCGCCCGGCACTTCCACCGGCTGGGCTGCCCGGTGTTGCGGTTCAACCTGCGCGGGGCGGGGCCGTCGCGCACGACCTGCCGCGGCCACACCCACGCCGGCCGCAGCGACGATTTGCGCGACGCGCTCAAGGCCCTCGATCCGGCGCTGATCGCGGGCGGGCTGTGTCTAATCGGCTACTCGCTCGGCGGCAACATCCTGCTCAAGTTCCTGGCCGAGCACGCGGCGGCGTTTCCGATTGGCGCCGCGGCGACCGTGTCGGCGCCGATCGACCTGGCGGCCACGGCGCGCCGCTTCCTGCGGCCGCGCAACGTGATCTATCAGCGCTGGTTATTGGCCAAGATGAAAGAGAACGCGCTTGCCGGGGCGCTCGATCCGGCGGAACGGCGCGCGGTCGAGGCGGCGCCCACGGTCTATGCGTTCGACGACGGCTTCGTGGCGCCGCATCACGGCTTCGCCACCGCCGACCGGTATTATGCTGAATGCGCCGCGCTCAAGTTCATGGACGCAATCCGTACGCCGACCTTGATGATCCATGCCCTGGACGACCCTTGGATCCCGGCGGATGCTTACCTGGACCACGACTGGCGGGCGACCCCGCGCCTCAGCCCCGCGATCCTCCGCCACGGCGGCCATTGCGGCTTCCACCACAGCCGCGGCGGCAGCTGGCACGACCGCGCCATCGCCCATTTCTTCGGTCTGCAATAAGAAACGCGGTCGTGCACA
This sequence comes from Kiloniellales bacterium, assembly GCA_046759805.1. Lineage (GTDB taxonomy): Bacteria > Pseudomonadota > Alphaproteobacteria > JBHICX01 > JBHICX01 > JBHICX01. The sequence continues at coordinate 9,406 of JBHICX010000044.1, forward strand.
TACTCAAAAGCAGTAGTGCATGTCGGTGAAGTCGCTCCGGAATGACTTCACCGGGTCCCGCCAATGGCCTTTCGGTATCTTGGCGCCGTCGCGGACGATTTCCGCCAGGAGGGCCGCCAGCTCCTTGAAGTGCTCTTCCTTCATGCCGAACCGGGTCATCTCCTGGGACCCCATGCGCACGCCGCTGGCCACCGCGAAGCTGGGGTCGTCGTAGTAGGCCTGCGGGTTGGTGATGATGTTGTTGGTCTCCAGGAGGTCGGCGACGTACTCGCCCTTGGCCCGCGCCGTGCGTAACAGAACCTGATGGGTCTCGGTGAAGCCGTTGTCGGGGTCGCCCTCGATCACCAGGCCCTGGTCGTTGAGGGCGCTGGCGAACGCCTTGGCGTTGGCGATCACCTGGGCCGGGTACTCATCCTTGAACTGGAGCATCTCGTAGCTGGCGCCTAAGAGGCCGAGCATGGTGCCCAGATGATGGTTGCTGACATGGCCGGGAAAGGTGCGCGTCTCGATGAAGCGCCACAGGTCCTCGAATGCCGATCCGGGTCCGATGTTGCTGAGGATGACGCCGCGCTGCGGGCCGAAGAAGGTCTTGTGGGTGGATCCGGTGACGATGTCGGCGCCTTCCTGCAACGGCTGCTGGAAGGAGCTGCCCAGCAAGCCGAGGACGTGGGCGCCGTCATACATGATCAGCGGACGTTGGGGATCGTCCTTGCCAAACTCGTCGTGAATAAAATCCGCGATCTCCTCGACCGGTTCCTTGTAGATCATGACGCTCCTGCCAAACACCAGCAATTCGGGCCGCGTGTCCGCAATGAGGCGCTTGGTTGCTTCCACGTCGATCCGGTGCGGGTTGTCCTTGCGGAACGGGAAATGTTCGACCGCCGCTCGCCCGGTATCCGGGTCGATCGCCACGTAGTTCTTCAGAGCGCCGGCGGGCTGGGCGCTCAGGTGTCCGCCCTTGTTGAGATCGTGCACCAAGACCCGGCGGATCGGGCTGGGCTGCGTGCCGCCCCGGTGTCGGTGCTTGAACTGCTTGAGCCCGTCGTAGACCGTGTCGTTGGCCATCTGGCCGCTGATCACCCTGGTCTCTACCTGGGTGCAATCGAAAAACGTCCGCAACGCCGCCTTGAGCTCTTCCTCCTTCTCCATGATGAACGCGGTGCCCTTGTAGTAGCGCACGTCGGGCGCATCCGGGCCCAATGCCTTCAAACGATTGTGCTCGTTGTAACGCCCGGATGGGTCCGACGTGCTGAGTGCGTCCACATAGGCCGAGGTGGCGTTTTCCGAGGGAATGAGATTGATGCAGTGTTGTCTTCGCCACCTGTCGTTGCCTTCGGCGTCTTCGCCTAGTTTGGCCGCCAGATCGGCCAGATCATCGACGTCGATGGCCTGGGTCATTGGCGGCGATCGAAAGCCGGTGTAGGGCCTCATGTAGGACCCGGAGGGCCAGAGGTTCTTCTCCACCAGCTCCGCATCGAACGTCCTGCCCTTGTCGTCCATCGCCTTGAGGACCACCGGTCTATCGGTCCGGTATCTGAGGTCAGACGCGATCAAGGCCAGGCCGATCGGGCGCAGGTGATGCTTGTCGGAGGGCATCGCGGCGATGCCCTCGCCATAGAAGCGGGTGTAGGGAACGCTGGTTCCCGATGTGACGTAGCCGACGTGACTGTCCTCATAATACAGCTTGAACCCCGCCCGTAACGGCTTTCTGGCCCCGAACACCGCAATTGGTTGCACCAGATGCTTCAGGATGCGCCCGTCGACGGGGGTATCGAGCTCGCCTCGTCTTATCTGGATGAACTCCTGTCTTTGCCGTTCCAGCTCGCCCTTTCCGACATAGTCCTCTGCGTCCGCGGCCCTCACGGCGAACCGCGCGATGTCATTGGCGAATATGGGTATCTCACGGCCTTCAGGGTCTTGGCCCAGCTCATGACCGTAAAGCGGCAGCCCGGCTTCCAGACGCAGCGAATCGCGGGCGCCCAGTCCGCACGGAA
>JBHICX010000045.1:0-11109 GCA_046759805.1 Kiloniellales bacterium
GGCCGGTGCCGGTCCAACCGAATACACCTTCGACTTAGTAGATGCCACCCGTGGGCGTGACCGGGTCCGTGGTGCCGGTCGGGATGTAGCCGCCGTCCAGCACCATCCGCGCCTGGTCGGCGCGCGGTTCGGTGCCGGGTTTGAAGGCCTCCAACAGGACGTTGCGGTCGCCGGGCCTGGCCGGGTGCCCGGAAGCCCCATCGATGCGCACCAGCCTGATGCCCGGCGGCACGCGGAACGGGATCGCCGGCTTGCCGGCGAGCGCCGCGGCCATGAAGTCGCGGAAGATGGGCGCCGCCACCGAGGCCCCGGTTTCTTTCTTTCCCAACGTCGCCGGGTCGTCGAAGCCGACGAACACGCCGACCGCGAGGTCCGGCGAGAAGCCGATGAACCAGGCATCGAGGTTGTTGTTGGTGGTGCCGGTCTTGCCGGCGAGCGGCTTGCCGACGGCCCTCACGCGCCGGCCGGTGCCGCGGTTCACCGCGCCCTCCAGCATCGAGACCACCTGATAGGCGCTACCTGGATCTGCCACCCGCTCACGGATATCGCGGATGACGGGCGGCGCCTGGCCCTCGCCGCGCCAGGCCAGGTCCCGGCAGCCGCGGCACAGCCGACGGTCGTGGCGCACGATGGCCCGTCCATGGCGCTCCTGCACCCGGTCGATGAGGGTGGGCGTGATCCGTCTGCCGCCGTTCACCAACATGGCAAAGGCGGTGGTAAGCCGCATCAGCGTGGTCTCAGAGGCGCCCAGCGCCATCGCCAGCAGCGGCGGCATGTCGTCCACGACTCCGAGGCGGATCGCATACTCCCTCACCGCCTGGATGCCGATGGTCTGGGCCAGGCGCACGGTCATCAAGTTGCGCGATTTCTCGATGCCGATGCGCATGGGGCTCGGGCCATAGAACCGCTTGGTGTAGTTCGCCGGCTTCCACTTCCTGAGCCCTGGCCCCTGGTCGATCACGAACGGGGCGTCGAGGATCAGCGTGGCCGGCGTATAGCCCTTGTGCAGGGCGGCCAGGTAAACGAACGGCTTGAAGGCCGAGCCCGGCTGTCTCAGCGCCTGCGTCGCCCGGTTGAACTGACTGAGCTCGTAGCTCATCCCACCGGTGATGGCCAGCACCCGGCCGGTGTGCGGATCGAGCGCGACGATCGCTCCATCGACCGCGGGGCGCTGGCGCAGGGCATAGGTGTCCGGAGGATAGACTTCGCCTTGCTCGCCGGTTTGCGCCGCCTCCACCATCACCACGTCGCCGGGTGCGAGCACCTGCCTTACCGACCTAGGGACCTCGCCGACCGACTGGCCTTCGAGCCAGGGGCGGGCCCATCGCACCTCCGCCAGCGGGATGACGCCGTAGCCGCCGGTATCGAGGCCCACCTCGGCCGACAGGTCGTCCACGCGCAACACCACCGCCTTGCGCCATCCTTCGATGAGGCCCGGCAACTCGAATGCGGCGAGCCGCGACGCCCAGTCCGCGTCCACGGCGATCCGCGCCGGCGGGCCGCGCCAGCCGTGGCGCCGGTCGTAACGCACCAGGCCTTCCCTCAGCACCCGGTCGGCGATCCTTTGCAGACGCGGGTCGAGGGTGGTCCTGACCGACAACCCGCCCTTGTAGAGCTGCTCCTCGCCGAACTGGCTCACCAGCTCGCGGCGCACCTCTTCGGCGAAGTAATCGGCCTTCACGAACGCGGTCTCGTCGCGTTGGCGTACGGTCAACGGCTGCGCATAGGCCTGCTTCGCATGCTCCGGCCTGAGATGCCCGTCCTCGACCATGCGGCCGATGACCCAGTTGCGGCGCGCGATCGCCGCCCGGTACCGGTGCACCGGGTGATAGTTGTTCGGCGCCTTCGGCAATGCCGCCAAATAGGTCGCTTCGGCCACGGTGAGCTCGTGAAGCGATTTGTTGAAATAATTGAGCGCCGCCGCCGCCACCCCATAGGATTCCAGCCCCAGGTAGATCTCGTTGAGGTAGAGCTCGAGAATCCGGTCCTTGCCGATGGCGCGCTCGATGCGGAAGGCCAGGATCGCCTCCTTGATCTTGCGCTGGATCGATACCTCGTTCGACAAAAGGAAGTTCTTCGCCACCTGCTGGGTGATGGTGGAGGCGCCGACCAGACGGCGGTCGCGCCCCAGGTTGAGAAGGTTGGTGACGACGGCGCGCAGGACACCCCGCAGGTCGACCCCCGGGTGGCTGTAGAAGTTCTTGTCCTCGGCGGCGAGGAAGGCGTGGATCACCAGCCTCGGCATGGCCTCGATGGGCACGAAGACGCGCTTCTCGGTGGCGTACTCGGCCAGCAGCGTCCCGTCGCCCGCATGCACCCGGGTCATGATCGGCGGCTCGTATTCGGCGAGCTGCCGGTAGTCCGGCAGGCTGCGGCCAAAGTAGTAGAGCACCCACACCCCGCCGGCCGACACCCCGACCACGGTGCCGATCAACACCGCCAGGATGACACCTAGAACCCGTATGGCCCGCATGCTTGCTGCTCGGAAACTCGGTACCGGCGATCGCGACTATATAAACTAAACATGGCGGCGATGTGGCCGCAAATCCACTTCAGTCAACGAGTACTGCTGACGTCCGTCCCGATCATGCTGCACTTGGGCTGGAAAAAGCGGCCGATGGCCTGCCGGACGGCGCGGGCGAGCGTGGCTTGATGCGTGGGGTCGACCAACCGCCTCGCGTCGTGCTTGTTCGAGAGATAGCCGAGCTCGACCAGGACCGAGGGCACTCCAGGCGCCTTCAGCACCGCGAATCCCGCCGAGCGCTGGGGTTTGCGAAGCAGCCGCTGCCGGCTCCTGCGCAGTTCGTCAACCAGGAACTTGGCAAACTGGTTCGAACAGTTCTTGGCAGCGTTCTGGGCCATGTCGATCAGGATCTTGCCGGCTTCGGGCTCTTCTTCGAAGTACGCCATATCAATGCCTGCCAGCAGATCCGCCTTGTTCTCCCTTGCGGCAAACGCCGCGGCATCGGGATCGGAAGCCTCCTCGGAAAGGGTGTAGACGGACGCTCCACGAACCTGCCGCTTGCCGATAGTGTCCGCGTGAACCGAGACGAACAGCTCGGCTTGCAACTGGCTCGCCTTTGCAATACGGTCGCGCAGGGCGATGAAGATGTCGCGCTCGCGGGTCAGCGCCACCTCATACCGGCCCGACTTCTCAAGCTCGTGTTTAAGCCGTTTCGCGACCTCAAGCGTGATGTGCTTCTCGTAGATCCTCCTGCCCCTGGTCGCCCCCGGATCGATGCCGCCGTGGCCCGGGTCGATCACGATCAACTTTTTGCCCCCCGGGCGGCGGGGCTTGATTGCCGGCGCCGGCGGCGCGGGAATAGTTGCCGCCGTCAGCCGTGCCGCTCGTCGTTCGTGCGCGAACGTCTCCGCGCTCACCGGCTCGAGGTGAAAGACATGGCGATAGCCATGATCGGGGTCGGGAGGCAACGAGAAGTGCTTCCGCACGCGCACCGGGCCCTTCAGCTCCAGCACCATGCGGAACGTGCCCGGGCGGTAGTATCGGCCGGACCGGTAGCCGGAGATGATGCCGGTGTCGGCCTTCTCGTTCCTGAGGTCCGGTTGCATCTCCGAACTCGGCAGATCGATCACGACCCGGTAAGGCCCGGAGAGCGTGAACACGCGCTCCACCGAAATCGGCGCGGAAAGATCGAGGACGAAATGAGTTTCGCGGCCATGCACGCCGATGCGGGCGTCGGTGACGACCGCTTGCGCGAGGGCCGGGGCGGGCGCCGCGACGGCGAGCCCCAGCACCAGGGGCAGCAAACGGAGCAGGGGAGAGTTACCGGACATCTTGGGCCGCCCTAGGGTTCGCATACTACATATACCTAGCAGTCCGAGATTTGGCTATCTATTATTCGACCGCGCACCGGATCGGCCAGGCCCGGTCCACGGCGAACATTGTGATTGTGGAAGCCGAGCACGCGGGGTATTTTGCCGGGTGTCAAGTGTCACAGTTCGCCGGCCGACCGGCCGGCGCGGCAGCGCCCTGGGCGTGACCTTGATCCGGGGCCGGGTCGTGGCCCCTGATTTTGCCGCCCGCGGCCGCCGCAACACCGTGGAGTACTGGAGAATTTCGAAGCCGGTCCCTGTCGCATTGCGACCATTCGAGCGCGCCGCCGCGGTTCTCCCCGTCCTGGCAATCGGTTTGCCGTTCGGCGGGGAGCGGGTGGGCGCCACCGGCTTCGTGCACGCACAGCGCGCCGCTCGGCCGTCTTTCCGGCGTCGCGGCAGGCGCGCACCGGAGTTTCATCATCATGGCCAAGCGCATGCTCATCGACGCCACCCACCCGGAAGAGACGCGGGTGGTGGTGATCAGCGGCAATCGTCTCGAAGAGTTTGACCTCGAATCCTCAACCAAGCAGCAGATCAAGGGAAACACCTACCTCGCCAAGGTCGTCCGCGTCGAACCGTCGCTGCAGGCGGCGTTCGTCGATTACGGCGGCAGCCGCCACGGTTTCCTGGCGTTCAACGAGATTCATCCGGACTACTACCAGATCCCGATCGCCGACCGGGAGGCGCTCCTCAAGGAGGAGGCCGAACAGGCGAAGGACGGCGACGACGGCGAGGATGAGGCGTTCGAGGTAGTCGGCGGCGACGAGGCGGAAGAGATCGCCGACCGGCGGCCGAGGCCGTTGCGCCAATACAAGATCCAGGAAGTCATAAAGCGGCGGCAGATCGTGCTGGTGCAGGTGGTCAAGGAAGAACGCGGCAACAAGGGCGCGGCGCTCACCACCTATCTGTCGCTGGCCGGCCGCTACTGCGTCTTGATGCCGAACACCGCCCGCGGCGGCGGCATCTCGCGCAAAATCACCAATCCCAAGGACCGCAAGCGGCTCAAGCGCATCGTCGGGGAGTTCCGCATCGAGGACGGCATGGCGGTAATCGTGCGCACCGCCGGCAGCGAGCGCACCAAGGCCGAGGTCGGCCGCGACTACGGCTATCTCACCCACCTTTGGGACGAAATTCGCGAGCACACGCTCGTTTCCACGGCGCCGACTCTGATCTACGAAGAGGCGAACATCATCAAGCGCGCGATCCGCGATTTGTACTCCAAGGAGATCGAAGAGATCGTCGTTGATGGCGATGAGGCGTACAAGTACGCCAAGGAATTCATGAAGACGATGATCCCGTCGCACGCCAAGAAGGTGAAGCGCTACCGGGACGCCACGATGCCGCTGTTGCATCGCTATCAGGTCGAAAGCCAGCTCGACGCGATCCACAACCCGACGGTGCAGCTGAAGTCCGGCGGCTACGTCGTGCTCACCCCGACCGAGGCGCTGGTGTCGATCGACGTCAATTCCGGGCGGGCGACGCGCGAGCGCCACATCGAAGAGACCGCGCTCAAGACCAACCTCGAGGCGGCCGACGAGATCGCCCGGCAGCTCAGGCTGCGCGACCTCGCCGGGCTGATCGTCATCGACTTCATCGACATGGAGGACCGCAAGAACGTGGGCGCGGTCGAGCGCCGCCTGAAGGAGGCCATGCGCAATGACCGGGCGCGCAGCCAGCTCGGCCGGATCAGCCCGTTCGGCCTGCTGGAGTTGTCGCGCCAGCGGCTGCGCCCGAGCCTGGTGGAAACCAGCAACCAGCCATGTCCGACCTGCCGCGGCTCCGGCTATGTCCGGTCCATCGAGTCGACCGCGCTGCACATCCTGCGGGCCATCGAGGAGGAGGGCATCCGCCGGCGCTCCGGCGGGCTCACGGTGTCGGTGCCGACCGCGGTGGCGCTCTACATCCTGAACCAGAAGCGCGACCGGCTGCGCGAGATCGAGACCCGCTACGACTTCCGGGTGACCGTCGCCGCCGACGACGAGCTGATCCCACCGGATTTCCGTCTTGAGCGCGTCAAGGCGGAGCCGGCGGACGAGGAGGAAGCGGCGGCGGACGCGGCCGAGCAGGTGGATGAAGAGGGCGAGCGGCGCCGCAAGCCGCGGCGGCGGCGCAGCACCAAGCGCGAGGAGCCGGTGTCGGCGAGGGTGGAAGAGGCCGAGCCCGAAACGGTGGAGGCGGCGGCGAGCGAGGAACCGCAGGCCGGCGCCGAAGCGGCGGCGAAGAAGCGCCGGCGTCGCGGCAAGCGGGGCGGGCGCCGACGCGGCCGGCGCGCCGAGGCGACCGGCGCCGAGGCCGCCGGCGCGCCCGTCGACGAGCCGGAGCCGGCGGCTGCCGCCAGCCCGTCGGAGCCGGCCGCCGATGCCGCCGCTGGGGAACCGGCCTCCGCCGAGACCGCGGCCGTCGAGCCGGCCGCCGCGGCGAAGCCGAAACGTCGTTCGCGCCGCAAGGCGAGCAAGACCGCCAAGCCGGCGCCCGGGGACAAGGACGGCGGCAATGGCGCCGAGCCGGCCGCTCCGGAACCGGAACCGGCGATGCCTCCGCAGGTGCCCGAAGCCATCGAGGACTCGCCGTTCGCCGCCGCTACGCCGGCGCCCGAGGGGAGCCAGGCGGAGGCCTCGGAACCACCGGCCGGCTCCCGGCGGCGCGGCTGGTGGCAGCGCCTCTCCGAGTAGCCTCGGCCGGCGGTCAAGGGCGGGTCAGCGACGGCGCCGTGCCGTTCGGCGCGGCTTAGAACGCCTGCCGGTCCAGGCGATGAGCCGCCGGGCGGCCTGCGCCATCTCCGCCGTGGTGCCGGCGAACGAGAACCGGAGATAAGCACGGCCGCGGCCCGGATCGAAGTCGATGCCGGGTGTCGTCGCGACGCCGGTCTCACGCAGCATGCGGCGGCAGAAGTCCTCGCTGTCGTTGGTCAGGTGGCTGACGTTGGCGTAGATGTAAAACGCGCCGTCGGCCGGGGCCAGCCGGTCGAAGCCTGCCTTCGGCAGCTCTCTCAGCAACAGCTCCCGGTTGGCCGCATAACGGGCGACGTTGGCTTGCAGTTCCTCATGGCAGTCGAAGGCGGCGACGGCGGCCCACTGGGAGAGGGTCGGCGGCGAGACGTAGATGTTCTGCGCCAGGCACTCCACGGCCCTGAGCAGGTCGTCCGGCACCACCATCCAGCCCAGCCGCCAGCCGGTCATCGAGAAGTACTTGGAGAAGCTGTTGACGATGATCGCCCGGTCGCTGAACTCGAGCGCGCTGATGGCCGGCGCGCCAAAGGTGATGCCGTGATAGATCTCGTCCGAGATCAGGCGAATGCCGGCCGCCTGGCAATAGTCGGCGAGGGCCTCGAAGGCCGCCCTCGGGATCATGGTGCCGGCGGGATTGGACGGGCTGGCGAGGATCAGACCGTCGAGGGTACCCCCGTCCGCCGCCTTCTCCAACAGCTCGACCGACGGCTGGAAGCGCGTCTCCGGCCCGCTCTCGATGTTGACCACCTGCACGCCCAGCGCCTGCAGGATGTTCCGGTAGGCCGGATAGCCGGGCGAGACCAGGGCCACCCGATCACCGGCCTCGAATGCGGCCAGGAAGCCGAGGATGAAGGCGCCGGACGACCCGGTGGTCACCACGATATGCTCGACCGGGACGTCGAGAGCGTAGAACTCCTGGTAGTGGCCGGCGATGCGTTCGCGCAGTGGCGCAATGCCGAGGGCGTCGGTGTAGCCGAGCCGGTCGCTTGCGAGCGTCGCCTCGGCCGCCTCGATCACGCCGCGCGGCGCGCCGGTGCCGGGCTGCCCCACCTCCAGGTGCAACACGTCACCGCCGGCGGCCTCGCGCTGATTGGCGGCGCGCATCACATCCATGACGATGAACGGCGGGATCCGGCCCCGCCGGGCGAGCTTGAGTGCCATTCGGTCTCCCTTGCTCCGTCCTCGACGACCGTCGCTCGGCCGGTAACGCACAGGTGAGGCCGGCGTGCATTGACGCCACCGGCCAAGATCCCTAGTTAATGAGGCGGATCGCGGGTCAGGATATTGACGAAGCGCATTTTCTCCCCGGCTGCGACGCTGATTGTGGCGGCAGCCCTCATCGCGTCCCAGTCGACGCCGGCCGTCGGTCTTTCACTCATCCGAGACGCCGAAATTGAACACAGCCTCCGGGTCTGGTCCACTCCAATATTCGACTCGGCCGGGTTGATCGCGGAAGATATCGACCTCTACCTGGTCAACGATAAGCAGATCAACGCCTTCGTGGCCGGCGGCCAGAATCTGTTCATACACACCGGTCTGTTGGCGCGCAGCGAGCATGCCGGCCAGGTGATGGGCGTGATCGCCCATGAAACCGGCCACATCGCGGCCGGTCATCTGGTACGGCGTCACCAGGCGTTGCGCGACGCCTCGGCGGAGGCGATCATCGGCACCCTCTTGGGAGCGGCGGCGGGCATCGCGTCCGGGCGCGCCGACGTGGGGCTGGCCGGCATCAGTGCCGGCCACACCTACGCCCAGCGCAAGCTTTTGGCCTATACCCGAAGCCAGGAGTCAGTGGCCGACCAGGCGGCCTTGAGCTACCTGGAGGCGAACGGCGTCTCGGCCCGGGGCCTGATCGAGTTCTTTCAAATTGTCGGCGGCGAGGAACGCAAGATCACCCGCGCCACCACGCCTTATCTGCGCACGCATCCGCTCAATACCGAGCGGATCCGGGTGGTCCGCGCCCACATCGCCGGCTCGCCGTTCTCCGACAGGCCCTTGCCGCAGGCGTTTGAGGTCCAGCACCAGCGGTTGCGCGGCAAGCTCATCGGTTTCCTCGAGCCGCCGGAGCGGGTGTTCAACAATTACTATCGGGCCGACGATGGGAGCCTCGAGGCCCGCTACGCCCGTGCCATCGCCCATTACAAGATCCCCGACATGCCGGCGGCGCTACGGGCCATCGACGCATTGATCGCCGAACAGCCGGACGACCCGTTCTTCCATGAGCTGCGCGGACAGATGTTGTTCGAGAACGGTCGCATCCGCGAGGCACTGCCGTCCTATGAGCGGGCGGTGGAGTTGTTCCCGCACTCGGGCCTGCTCCGGGTCGAGCTGGCCCAGGCGCTGGTCGAGCTGGACGATCGGCGCGCCGATTACGCCGCGATCATCCATCTCAACGAAGCGCTGCATCAAGAGGACCGCAACGCCCAGATCTGGCGCCTCCTGGCGGTGGCCCACGGCCGCACCGGTAACCTGGGCATGACCTCGCTGGCGCTGGCCGAGCGGGCCATGCTACAGCACAAGAAGGACGAGGCCCTGGGCCAGGCGGAGCGCGCCGAGCGCCTGCTGCCCGAGGGCTCGCCCGGCTGGCTGCGCGCCCAGGACATTCTCTATGCGGCCAAGAAGCGCGGGGACTAGGACGCCGGTGATCCGCGAGGGAGGATAAGGAGCCGCCATGACCGCACGCCTTCGAACCGCCCTTGTGGCGCTATTGGCCGGAGTCTTCCTTGGCCTGACGCCGGCCCACGGCGCCGACGACCTGACGGCGCAGCAGAAGCAGCAGTTGGAGAAGCTCGTGCGCGAACTGTTGATCACCAAGCCGGAGATCGTGATCGAGGCGCTCGAAGTCTACCAGCGCCGGCAACAGGCGGCGAAGGAATTGAGGACGCGCCAGGCATTGGCCGCCAACTGGGAAGAGGTCCATCGCAACCCGGACTCGCCGGTGGCCGGCAACCCGAAGGGGGACGTCAGTCTGGTCGAGTTCTTCGACTACCAGTGCGGCTACTGCAAGTCCGTGGTCGACCGGGTGGCCGACACCGTGGCGCGGGATCAGAACATTCGCTGGGTGTTCAAGGAGTTCCCGATCCTCGGTCCGGTCTCGGTCTATGCGGCGCGCGCCGCGCTGGCCGCCCACAGCCAGGGCAAGTACCAGGAATTTCACCTAGCGCTGATGCGCTCGCGCGGCCGGCTGGTGGAGAGCAAGGTGATGCGCATCGCCGCCAACACCGGGCTCGACCTCGAGCGGCTCCGGCAGGACATGGACGCACCCGAGATCACCGCCATGCTCCAACAGAACCTGCGGCTGGCCAAGGCCCTCGGCGTCAACGGCACGCCGGCCTTCGTCATCGGCGACGTCCTGATCCCGGGCGCCATCGACGCCGCCACCCTGCAGCAACTGATCGCCAACGCCCGCGGCAGCTGAGCCAAGGGCGCAGGGGCCGGTCAGGCCGCGTCCAGGCGGACGTGCAAGGCCGCGCCGAGGGAATAGAGGGCGGCCACGATTCGATCCAGCCTGGAGCGCTGTCGCGGGTCGAGCAGGCGGCGCACTTCCTTCTCGTCGCAACCGAGGCGCGCGGCAAGCGCGACCTTGGTCATGCCGGACCGGGCCAGCGCCAGATACAGCGCGGCCTTGGCGGCAACCAACGGGTCGAGGGACACCAGCCGCTGGCCGCGCCGCCGTGGCGACGGCACCGGAATCTCGCCCCGATCGAGCATCCGTCCCGCGATCGCGGTCCGCAAACAGTCCCGCGCCTCGGCCATGGCGTCGTCCGTATCGTCGCCTGCGGTCAAGGCTTCCGGCAGGTCCGGAAACCGCACCAACACCGTCCCATCGTCTTGGGCGATGAAATCCGCAGGCCAGGAGAAGCTCATGCGAGTCATCGTCATGGGTCGCGCCGCAGTATCGGGGATAATTGTCCGATCATCAAGCCGAATATCGGACAATATTGTCCGACGAGACAGTATTCAGCGGTCAGCAGTCAGCAAGCCGCAAGTTGAGCGCTGAGAGCCAACCCTACGACCTGACGCTATTCGACCCAATCCGGCTGCTTCGCCGGCTGCGCCTTGTCGAAGGCGGGAAGCGCCATGCAGGTGTCGAAGATGCGCGTCAGCGTGGGATAGGCGTCCAGCGGGCAGTCGTAGCGTTTGGCGTTGAAGATCTGCGGCACCAGGCAGATATCGGCCATCGTCGGGCGCTCGCCGTGGCAGTACGTGGCCGTGGCCGGGTGGCCTGTGGTGAGCGCCTCGAGCGCCGCAAGCCCGGTGGCGATCCAGTGTCGGTACCATGTGAGCCTTTTGGCCTCGTCCAGGCCCAAATCGCGGGCTAGGTACTTGAGGACCCGCAGGTTGTTGAGCGGGTGAATGTCGCAGGCCACGGCCTGGGCCAGCGCTCGGACCCGCGCCCGCTCCACCGGCGCCGCCGGCAGGAGCGGCGGCTCGGGCCACCTCTCGTCGAGGTATTCCAGGATCGCCAGCGACTGTGCCAGCACCGCATCGCCGTCCGTGAGGGCCGGCACCAGCCCCTGCGGATTGAGCGCCAGATAGTCCG
>JBHICX010000046.1:0-10931 GCA_046759805.1 Kiloniellales bacterium
AGGGCTTCGACGACGACGGGTCGTGCCGGGCGCTGGCCAGGCTGCGGCCGCTCAACCCGTACGGCCGGAGCAAGCTCATATTCGACCGGCGAGTGGCGCGGTTGGTCGAGCGCGCCGTGGCGGTGCCACCGCAATGGGCCGGGCTCAGGTTCTTCAACCTGTACGGACCCAACGAGTACCATAAGGGGTCGCAACGCAGCTTGGTGGCTCAGATCTTCGAGCAGGTAGCCCTGCACGGGCGGGCGCGCTTGTTCAAATCGCACCATCCGGACTATCCGGACGGCGGCCAGCGTCGGGACTTCGTCTGGGTCGACGACGCGCTCGACGTGATGCTGTGGCTCTATGACAATCCGGCGGTCTCGGGGCTGTTCAACGTCGGCACCGGCAAGGCGCGCAGCTTCGCCGACCTCGCCGCGGCGGTGTTCGCCGCCCGAGGCGAGGAGCCGCGCATCGATTATGTCGACACCCCGGCCCATATTCGCGATCGCTACCAGTACTTCACCCAGGCGAACATGGAGCGGCTGCGCGCCGCCGGCTATGACCGGCCGGCCACCGAGCTCGAGGACGGGGTCGCCGCCTACGTACGCGACTATCTCGCGGCCGACGATCGCTACCGCTAACGCGGTGTCCGTTCATGTGGAATCGGCTCCAGCCCACGCCCTCACCCGACCACCCAACGGGATCGCCTGCTATGGGTGGCCGGGTGGGGGCGTGGGTCGGTTCCGCCTGAACGGATAACGCTATAGCCGGCCGATGCTGGCGCTTCCCTTCCTGGCCATCGACCCGGTGGCGATCCAGCTGGGCCCGCTGGCGGTTCGGTGGTACGCGCTGGCCTACGTCGCCGGCATCGTCATCGGCTGGCGCTACTGCCTGTGGCTGTGCCGGCGCCGGCCGGCGCTCATGAGTCCCGAACATCTCGACCAGGCCGTGGCCTGGATCGTGGTCGGCATCGTCATCGGCGGCCGGCTCGGCTACGTGCTGTTTTACAACCCGGCGCATTATCTGGCGAACCCTTTGCAGACGCTGTATCTTTGGCGCGGCGGCATGTCGTTCCACGGCGGGCTCGCCGGCGTCCTCATCGCCATGTGGCTGTTCGCCCGGCGGCGCGCCATTCCCTACTTTCGGCTCACCGACGTGGTCGGCTGCGGAGTGCCGTTGGGGCTGTTCTTTGGCCGGGTGGCGAACTTCATAAACGGTGAGCTGTTCGGCCGCGTCAGCGAGCTGCCGTGGGCGGTGGTGTTTCCGCAGGGCGGGCCGTTGCCGCGCCATCCGAGCCAGCTTTACGAGGCGGCGCTCGAGGGGATAGTGCTGTTCCTGGTGCTGGCGATGATGGAGCGGGCGGGCCTGCGCTCCCGGGTCGGGCTGTTGAGCGGCGTGTTCATGGCCGGCTATGGGCTGGCGCGCCTGGCCGTCGAGCTGGTCCGGGAGCCGGATCCGCAGATCGGCTATCTCTTGGGCGGCGTCACCATGGGTCAGCTGTTGAGCCTGCCGGTGCTGGCGGTCGGCGTCGGCCTCATCGCCTGGTCGCGCCGGCCGGGCGGGCGCGGCCCATGACGCCGCTGGCGCGGATTCTGCGCCGCCGCATCGAGCGCAATGGACCGATCACCGTCGCCGCGTTCATGGCCGAGGCGCTGGGCCATCCGCGGCACGGCTACTACCGCCACCGTGACCCGCTGGGCCGGGCCGGCGACTTCATCACGGCGCCGGAGATCAGCCAGCTGTTCGGCGAGATGTTGGGCCTGTGGTGCGCCGACCTATGGGACCGCATGGGCCGTCCGAGCCCGCTGCGCCTGGTCGAGCTCGGACCCGGCCGTGGCACCCTGATGGCCGACGCCTTGCGGGCGGCCAAGGTCATGCCGGGCTTTGGTGCCGCCGTCGACCTGCATCTGGTGGAGACGAGCCCAGTGTTTCGCGACCGCCAGCGCCAGGCGTTGGGCGAGGCGGCGCCCAGCTGGCACGATCGCTTCGAGACCGTGCCGGCGGGACCAATGCTTTTGATCGCCAACGAGTTCTTCGACGCGCTGCCGGTGCACCAGTTGCAGTTGACGGCGCGCGGCTGGCGCGAGCGCCTGGTCGCCCTCGAGCCCGGGGGCGAGGCTTTCCGCATGGTATTGGCAACCGGCCCCACGCCGGCGGCGGCGCTGATCCCGCCGGGATTGTGCGCGGCGGCGCTGCCGGCGGGCAGCGTGGTCGAGGTCGCCCCCGCCGGTGCCGCGTTGGCCCGGGCCATCGGCACGCGGCTGGCCGCTGATGGCGGGGCCGCGGTGATCATCGATTACGGGCACGCCCTGAGCGCCCCCGGCGACACCCTGCAGGCGGTGCGTGGCCACCGACGCCACCCTCCCTTGGCCGATCCCGGCCGCGCCGACCTTACCGCCCATGTGGACCTGGCGGCACTCGGCCGCGCCGCCGCGGAGGGCGGCGCCCGTGCCTATGGTCCGGTGACCCAGGGCGCGTTCCTCAAGGCGCTGGGCATCGAGACCAGGGTGGCGCGGCTGGTGGCCACGGCCACGCCGGCGCAGGCGGCGGAGATCCGCGCCGGTTGTCGCCGCTTGATGGACGAGGGCGAAATGGGCAAGTTGTTCAAGGTGCTGGCGCTTTGCCCTCGCGGCATGCCGCCGCCCGCCGGGTTCGCGACGTGCTGACCAGTGACGCGCTCAACACCTTGGCCGGCATCCGACACGGCTTCTTCACCCGCTTGGGCGGCGTGAGCAGCGGGCTTTATGCGTCGCACAACTGCGGCTATGGGTCCGGGGATGAGCCGGCGAAGGTGCGGCGCAATCGGGCGGCGGCCATGCGGCGGCTCAGGCTGGCGGCCGGGGCGCTCATCACCGCCGATCAGGTGCATGGCACCGCGGTGGCGGTGGTCGAAGAGCCGTGGCCCCACGCACGCGCGCCGGTGGCGGACGGGCTGGTCACCCGGCGGCCGGGCCTGGCGCTCGGCATCCTCACCGCCGACTGCGCGCCGGTGTTGTTCGCCGACCCCGCCGTCGGCGTGATCGGCGCGGCGCATGTCGGCTGGCGCGGCGCCCTGGCCGGGGTGCTGGATGAGACGGTGGCGGCGATGGGCCGGCTCGGCGCCCGCACGGGCGGCATCGTCGCCGCCATCGGCCCGTGCATCGGCGCCGGCTCGTACGAGGTCGGGCCGGAGTTGCAAAGCGCGTTTATCGCCGAAGACCCGGGCTCGGCCGATCTTTTCCTTGCCTCCGGGCGGGACGCGCATTTCCTGTTCGACCTGCCGGGGTATTTGGCCCGGCGGCTCGCCCGGCTGGGCTTGCGCGCGGTCGAACCCATGCCCGGTGACACGGCGGCCGACGAGGCCAGATTCTTCAGCCATCGGCGGGCCAGGCTGCGCGGCGAGCCGGACTACGGCCGGCAGCTTTCCGCCATCGCGCTTGGCGGGTGATGGCCCTGCATTTCGCCGCCGCGGAGCTGGCCGAACGCCGCCGGCGCACCTGCCAGGCCATGGCGGCGCAGGGCCTCGACGGCCTGCTCATGTTCCGGCAGGAAAGCATGTATTACCTCACCGGCTACGACACCTTCGGTTACGTGTTCTTTCAGTGCCTCTATCTCGGCGCCGGCGGCCGGCTCAGCCTGCTGACCCGGGCACCGGACCTGCGCCAGGCCCGGCACACCTCGATGATCGAGGACATTCACGTCTGGGTCGACGGCGAGGACGCCAACCCGGCGCGGCAACTGCGCGATATCCTGGACCGGCACGGCTGCCGGGGCGCCCGCCTGGGGGTCGAGTGGGAGGCCTATGGGCTGACCGCCCGCAACGGCCAGCTTCTGGCCGCGGCGCTCGACGGCTTCTGCACGCTCACCGACGCCTCCGAGCTCGTCAGTCGGTTGCGCGCGGTGAAGAGCCCGGCCGAGCTCGCCTATATCCGGCGGGCGGCGGAGCTGGCCGACGCCGCGCTCGAGGAGGCCAACCGCCTGGCGGTTGCCGGCGCCTTCGAGGGCGACATCCTGGCCGCCATGCAGGGGGCCATATTCCGCGGCGGCGGCGACTATCCCGGAAACGAGTTCATCATCGGTTCCGGCAACGACGCCCTCTTGGTCCGCTATTTCACCGGCCGGCGCCATCTGGACGAGGCGGACCAGATCACGCTCGAGTTCGCCGGCGTCTACCGGCACTACCACGCGGCCTTGATGCGCACCATCCGGATCGGCCCGCCGCCCGAGCGCCAGCGCGACATGCACAAGGCGGCGGTCACGGCGCTCGACGCCGCCCGGGAGGCGCTCAAGCCCGGCCGGCCGATCGGCGAGGCGTTCGACGCCCATGCCCGGGCGCTGGATGCCGCCGGCTATCGCGAGCATCGGTTGAACGCCTGCGGCTACAGCCTGGGCGCCACCTTTTCTCCGAACTGGATGGACTGGCCGATGCTGTATCATGGCAACCCGGTCGAGGTAGTACCCGGCATGGTGTTCTTCCTCCACATGGTGATCGCGGACAGCGACGCCGGGCTCGCCATGTGCCCTGGCTTGACCGTCGAGATCACCGGGGACGGCGCGGTGCCGCTGTCACGGGCGCCGCTCGATCTGGTCGTAAACTGAGCGTCATGTCCGATTGGGCCAGGCCTGTCGAAGCAACGCGCCGGTTGGCGGCGGCTTTGCTGGCGGCGACGCTGCTGCTGTCGGCCGCCTGTAGCGACGTGCCCAGGCCGTTCGCCCATCAGGGGCCTGCGGACAACGCGCTGCTCAGGCTGCAGGACAGCGCCGGCGTGGTCGTCGCCGCGCCTGGCGGCGCGCCGCCCGAGACCGCCGCGCGGCTGGCGGATGAGCTCAGCAAGGCGCTCGCCGCCGCCAACGTGCCGGCCAGCGTCGGCGGCGGCAATCTGCAGAGCTATTTGTTGACAAGCCGGGCCACGGTTCGCCCCTCCGGGGCAGGGCGCGAGGAGATCATGATCGACTGGGCGCTGATCGACGGCGGCGGGACGCCGGTCGGCGAGTTCGCCCAACGGTACAAGGCGCCGAACGGCAGCTGGCGAGTTGCCGCCGCTAAGGTCGTACAGGCCATCGCGCGCCAGGCGGCGCCGCACATCGCCCGCCTGATCCAGGACGACTCGGCCCTCGAGGCGCCGCCGCCGCGGGTCTTCGTGGCCGAGGTGAGCGGGGCGCCGGGCGACGGCAACACGGCGTTGCGACGGGGGCTCGAGGCCCGCCTTGCCGGCCACGTGGTTCACCTGGCCGAGCAGGGCGGCGGCGAAAACACCTTTACGGTCGAGGGGACCGTGGTCGTGGCCGAGCCGCAAGGCGACACCCAGGACGTGCGCATATCCTGGCGGGTGCTGGATGCGGCCGGCCAGGAGCGCGGCACCGTCGACCAGGCCAATACGGTTGCCGCCGGGTCGCTCGACGGCGAATGGGGCGCGGTGGCCTTCGCCGTGACCGACGCCGCCGTGGGCGGGATCTTGGCCATCGTGGATGAGGTGTTGCGCGCCCGTGCCCGACGGTGATCGGCCGCCCCGAGCGTTTACACGCATCGAGCACGCTGATAGGGTTTGCCCCGCCCGGCGGCGACCGACGCCGGGTCGCTCCGCCGGGCGGGTAGGGCCGCGTTGCGTTGCCTTGCGGCCGAGGGGGTAGGCGGATGAAAATCCTAGCAGGCAACAGCAATCGACCGCTGGCCGAGGCCATCGTCGGACATCTGGACATGCCGTTGACCAAGGCGGCGATCCGGCGCTTCTCGGACATGGAGGTATTCGTCGAGGTGCTGGAGAACGTTCGTGGCGAGGACGTCTTCGTGATCCAGTCCACCTCCTATCCGGCCAACGACAACCTGTTGGAGCTGTTGGTCTGTATCGACGCCCTGCGGCGCGGCTCGGCCCAGCGAATCACCGCGGTCCTTCCCTATTACGGCTACGGGCGACAGGATCGAAAAACCGGCCCGCGCACGCCGATCTCGGCCAAGCTGGTGGCCAATCTGATCACCACCGCCGGCGCCGACCGGGTGCTGACCCTGGACCTGCACGCCGGGCAGATTCAGGGGTTCTTCGACATTCCGACCGATAACCTGTTCGCCGCCCCGGTTTTCACCGCGGACATCAAGGAGCGCCATGGCGCCGACCAGCTGACCATCGTGTCCCCGGACGTCGGCGGCGTGCTGCGGGCGCGCGCCATCGCCAAGCGACTTGACGCCGAGCTGGCGATCATCGATAAGCGGCGCGAGCGCGCCGGCGTGTCGGAGGTCATGCACGTCATCGGCGACGTCAAGGACCGCCGATGCATCGTGGTGGACGACATCGTGGATTCCGCCGGCACCCTGTGCAACGCCGCGGAGGCGTTGATCGAGGCCGGGGCGAAGACGGTGTCGGCCTACGTGACCCACGGGGTGCTGTCGGGAGGCGCTGTGGCGCGGGTGACGGCCTCGCCGTTGCAGCTTCTGGTCACCACCGACTCGATTCAGGCGACCGAGGCGGTGCGCCAGGCCCGCAACACGCAGCAAATCACCATCGCGCCGCTGCTCTCGGAAGCGATCCGCCGGATCGCCGAGTCGAAGTCGGTGTCGAGCCTGTTCGACTGACCCGGACGGCCGGTTCTGGTAGTGGGAGTTGACCGATGAGCGACGGCACAACCATCGAGGCCGAGCCCCGGGAGCGGGTCGGGAAGGGCGCGGCGCGGGCGGCGCGGCGTGCCGGGCGCGTGCCCGGCGTGATCTACGGTGACAACGCTCGGCCGATCGCCATCTCGCTCGAGGCCCGCGGGCTCAAGCAGCAGATCGACCGGCCCGGCTTCCTCAACACGGTCACCCAACTCATCGTCGATGGCGAGACCCATCGCGTGCTGCCGCGCGAGGTCCAGCTGCACCCGGTGACGGACGCGCCGCTGCATGTGGACTTCCAGCGGGTGAGCGCCAGCACCCGGCTCAGCATCGCGATACCGGTAGGCTTCATCAACGAAGAGGAGTGCCCCGGCCTGCGCCGGGGCGGCGTCCTCAACGTGGTGCGCCACGAGGTCGCGCTCATCTGCACCGCCGACACCATCCCGCGCGACATCGAGATCGACCTCACCGGCCTGGACATCGGCGACAGCGTCCACATCAGCGACGTGAGCCTGCCCGAGGGTGTCAGCCCGGCGATTGCCGATCGCGACTTCACCATCGCCACCGTCGCGGCCCCGACCGTGATGCCGGTCGAGGAAGAGGAAGTGGCCGAGGAAGAGGAAGAGGTGGAAGGCGAGGAGGCGGAAGCCGCAGCGGCGGAGGGCGAAGCCGAGGCGGCGGAAGGCGAGGGCGCCGCCAAGCCCACCGAGCCGTCACAGGCGGAGAAGGACTAGGCGGTCCGCCGGACCGCCGCGCACGCGGCCGCGGTCATGCTGTTGCTGGCCGGCCTCGGCAACCCGGGACCAAAATACGCGGGCAACCGGCACAACATCGGCTTCATGGCGGTGGACGAGATCGTGCGCCGCCATGCCTTCGCCCGGTTTCGCGCCCGCTTCCACGCGCTCATTGCCACCGGCGTCGTCGCCGGGCGCAAGGTGATGGCGATCAAGCCCCTGACCTTCATGAACGACTCCGGCCGGGCAGTCGGCGCGGCGATGCGATTTTACCGGCTAGCGCCGGCGGACCTGGTGGTGATCCACGACGACCTCGACCTCAAGCCGGGCAAGCTCAAGGTGAAGCGCGGCGGCGGCCATGCCGGTCACAAGGGGCTTGAGAGCCTGGATGCCCACATCGGCACGGACTATTGGCGGGTCAGGGTCGGCATCGGGCATCCGGGCGACAAGCGCCTGGTGGAGGCATACGTGCTGAAGGACTTCGCCAAAGAGGAGCAGGCGCCGATCAGGCGGCTGGTGGAGGCCATCGCCGAGGCCTGGCCCTGCTTCGTCGCCGGCGACGAGAACCAATTCATGAACAAGGTGGTGTGGCTCACCGGGCCGCCGAAACCGCGGCGGGCGCCGCCCGCCGCCGGGGCCCCGGGGAGCGGCTGATCGCCGCCATGGGGTTCACCTGCGGCATCGTGGGCCTGCCCAACGTCGGCAAGTCAACCCTGTTCAACGCCTTGACCGCGACCGCGGCGGCCGAGGCGTCGAACTACCCGTTCTGTACCATCGAGCCCAACAGCGGCGTGGTGCCGGTGCCGGATTCGCGGCTGGAGCGAATCGCGGCGCTGGCCAAGTCGGCCAAGGTTGTGCCGACCACGCTCGGCTTCGTGGACATCGCCGGCCTGGTGCGCGGCTCCTCCCGGGGCGAGGGGCTCGGCAACCGGTTCCTGGCCCATATCCGCGAGGTTGACGCGGTGTGCCACGTGCTGCGCTGCTTCGAGGACGGCGCCGTCGCCCATGTCGAGGGCTCGATCGACCCGGTGCGCGACGCCGACACGGTGGAGACCGAGCTGATGCTGGCCGACCTCGAAAGCCTGGAGCGCCGCCTCGAGGCGGCGGAGCGGCGGCTGCGCGGCGGCGCCCCGGGGGTGGAGCGCGAGGTCGCGGTGATGCGCGCGGTACTGGCCGTGCTCGGCGACGGCCGGCCGGCACGGGCCGCTACGATCGCGGAGCAGGACCGCCCGATCTTCCGCGGGCTCCAACTCCTGACCGCCAAGCCGGTGCTCTACGTGTGCAACGTTGGCGAGGTCGAGGCCGCCGCCGGCAATGCGCTCAGCGAGGCGGTCGCCCGGCGCGCCGCAGATGAGGACGCCGCCTCGGTGGTGATCTCGGCCGCGATCGAGGCCGAGGTGGCGGAGCTCGACGGCGAGGCCGAGCGGCGCGAGTTCCTGGCCGCCCTGGGGATCGAGGAACCCGGCCTGGCGCGGGTGGTGCGGGCCGGCTACCGGCTTTTGCACCTGATCACCTTCTTCACCGCCAATAGGAACGAGGCGCGGGCCTCGACGGTGCCCGAGGGAACCAAGGCGCCGCAGGCCGCCGGCGCCATCCACAGCGACTTCGAGCGCGGCTTCATCGGCGCCGAGGTCATCGCCTACGACGACTACTTCGCCTGCGGCGGCGAGCACGGCGCCAAGGAGGCCGGCAAGATGCGCCTCGAGGGCCGCGACTACGCCGTCCACGACGGCGACGTGATCCTATTCCGGTTCAAGGTGTAACGGGGGGCGGGGGCGAAGCCCCCGTGAAAGCTGGCGCAGCAGCGCTCGCGAAGCGACGGGAAATCCGCTATAGACGGATCTTACCCCGTCCCCGCACGCGCGACCGCGTTGCAGGAGGTCCCATGCCCAAGAGCCAGAATTTGACGCTGACCGCCGATGACGGCCACCAATGTGGCGCCTACCGCGCCGACCCGGCCGGCCGGCCGCGCGGCGGCATCGTCGTGATCCAGGAGATCTTCGGCGTCAACCGTCATATCCGCGCGGTCTGCGACGGTTTCGCCGCCGACGGCTACGCGGCGCTCGCCCCGGCGCTGTACGACCGGCAGACGCCGGGGGTCGAGCTCGACTATTCCCCGGAAGGCATCAACCGCGGCCGCGAGATCAGGGCCGAGGTGGGCTGGGACGGCCCGGTGCGCGACATCGCCGCCGCGGTGGCGGCGCTGGCGCCGGTGGGCCGGGTCGGCACGGTCGGCTACTGCTGGGGCGGCTCGCTGTCCTGGCTGGCCGCCACCCGCCTCGATGTGGCCTGCGCCGTGTGCTACTACGGCGGCCAGATCGTCAGCTTCAAGGACGAGAGGCCGGGCTGCCCGGTATTGATGCATTTCGGCGAGATCGACCAATCAATCCCGATGGACGACGTGACGGCGATCCAGGCCGCCCTGCCGGAGGTGCCGGTGCATGTCTACCCGGGCGCCGGCCACGGCTTCAACTGCGACATGCGCGCCGATTTTCATCAGGCCTCGGCAGACCTGGCGCGCGAGCGCACGTTCGCCTTCTTCGCCGAGCATATCGGGTAGGATGTAAATTCAACGCGGAGAACGCGGAGAACGCGGAGTGGCGCGGAGGAAAGGCAAGGGAGATAAGGGGATGACGAAGATGGGGGGATTGAAGAATTGGCGCGCCGGAGGCGCGCAAGTAATCATCCCGTTATCCCCAACCATCCCCTTATCTCCCTTGTCCTGTCTCGGCGCCACTCCGCGTTCTCTGCGTCCTCTGCGTTGAAACTAGGAGGGAGGAGGAGATGGCCAAGTCGCCGGACAAGACCTACCTTTTCGAGGTCACTTCGAAGACGCCGCCGGTTGAGACCATCGACCCGGGCGCCGAGCTCGAGGTCGTGGTCGAGGGCGGACTGGACGACGTGGACGACATCACCACGGTGCCGCAGCCGTTCACGCCCGAGTGCGAGGGCCATCCCCTGGCCGCGATCACCGGGCCGTTTGCGGTGCGCGGTGCGGCGCCCGGTGACTCGGTGGCGGTCAAATTGCTGGACCTGCAGCCGACCGGCCTGGGGCGCAATGCGATCATGCGCGCGTTCGGGGTTCTGGCCGAGGAGTTCGGGGAGCCTACCATCGTCGCCTGCCCAATCCGCGAGGGTAAGGCGTGGTTCGCTGACCGCATCGCCATCCCGCTTCATCCCAACCTCGGCACCCTCTCGACCCTGCCGCCGGAGGGCTACAAACCGTCCTACGCCGGGGTCTACGGCGGGGACTTGGACCAGCGCGACGTGGGTGTGGGCGACACCGTGCATCTGCCGGTGATGGTGCCGGGGGGCATGGTGTTCATGGCCGACCCGCACGCCGCCATCAGCGACGGCATCATCAGCGGCACCGGGGTCGAGTGCACCACCAAGGTGCGGGCCCGGATCGACCTCGAAAAGGAGAGCCCCGTCGACCGCCCGATCATCGAGCACGGCAACACGGTGCAGATCGTCGGCACCGGGCCGAGCGCGGCGGCGGCCACCGAGGACGCCTCGCGCGGCGCCGTCGACTTCGTCTCGAGCCGCACCGGCCTCACCCGCCGCGACGCCTACATGCTGTTGGGCATCGTGGGCGACGTGCGCATCGGCACCTCGCCGCGCCCGATCATGGCGGCCCGGGTGATCATCGACAA
>JBHICX010000047.1:0-10892 GCA_046759805.1 Kiloniellales bacterium
CAGCCCGAAGAGCGCCGCCGCGGGGGCGCCGTGCAACGGGTATAGAACCAGCGCCGGCGGCGGCACCAGATAAACGAGGCTCATGCCCAGCACCGCCCCCAGCAGAGGCAGCGGCGCGTATCCGAGCTGGGCGTAGGCGGTGCGGGCGACCATCCGCCACACGCCACTCAGGCCGCCATAGGGGCGAACGCTGCGCACCGACCGGGTAAGCCCCAGCCAGATCGGGCCCTGGCGCTTGATCATGCGGGCCAGGGCACAGTCGTCGATGATCTCGCCTCGGATTGCGGCCAGGCCGCCGGCGCGCTCCAGCGCCCCACGGCGCACCAACATGCAGCCGCCCGCCGCCCCGGCGGTTCGCCGTTTCGGGTCGTTCACCCAGGGGAACGGGTAGAGTTTCTGGAAGAACAGCACGAAAGCCGGCAACAGCAGCCATTCCCAGGGGCCGCGGCAGCGCAGCAGGGCCATCAGCGAGACCAGATCCAGGCCGCCGGACTCGGCCTTGCGCACCAGCGCCTCGAGCACGCCCGGATCGTGCTCGATATCGGCGTCGGTGAATAGGAGATACTCGGCCCCCGGGGCCGCCTGCGCGGCGCGGCGGACGCCGTTTTCCATGGCCCATAGCTTGCCGGTCCAGTGCCGGGGCAAGGAGTCCGCCCGGACTACCATCAGCCGGTCGCTGGCGCCGGCCCGCCGGGTCACCAGGCGGGCCACCTCGGCGGTGTCGTCCTCGCTGTGATCGTCGACCAGGATGACCGAGAACGATCCCGGATACTTCTGCGCCAGCAGCGAGGCCAACGAGCGATCGAGGGCCTCGGCCTCGTTCCTTGCCGGCACCACCGCCACCACGCTCGGCCACCGGGCGGGCGCCGCATCGGCCGCGCGATCCGGGTGGTCCAGGCGTTGGTCGGCGCGCCAGAACCGACCGTGGAAGGCCAAGAGGTAGAACCAGACTGCAGCCGCCAGCAGGCTCAGCGCCGTCGCCGCCGTGCCGGTCATCCGTCCCCTCGTCGACGATGCGCGGCGCCGTCAGACGCGGAAGGTGTATTCCTTGTTCGGGTCGCGCTCGACATCCGGCGGGAAGCTCTTGCGCTTGTCCGCGTAATAGCGGATCCGGTGGTCACCGTCGGACGCCCGGTTGTAGGTGAGGTAGAGCACGCGCCGCGGCTTGTTCGACAGGTTCGGACCCGAGCCGTGCGGCGTATAGGAGTCGAAGAACACCACGTCGCCGGGCCTGGTGGGGCAGGGCCGGAGCTCGACCCCCGCCAGGTCGTCGTCGGTCAGCGGCGTCCACTTGCCGCCGATGAGGCCCTTCTTGTGCTGGCCGGCGGCGAGCTCGATGCAACCGTTTTCCGGGCTGGCCTGGTCGATGCTGACCAGCACGGTGATGAACAGGTCGGCGTAGTTCCACCAGCCGGCCTGCTGGTCCTGATGCGGCCTGAATCCGTCGCCGCCCGGCATCTTGAAGTTGATCTTCTCCTTGAACAGCACCGCCGGCGCGCCGAACAACTGGCCGGCGCCGCCGCGCAGCCGGTCGCTGTCGAACAACTCGGCCAACAGGCGGTGATAGGGGTAGACGTTCTCGACCCGCTGCAGGACGCGCTTGCCCGGCTCGATCAGGCTTTGCTCGAAGTACATCATGTACCGGCCCGGCACCTCCGGATAGTGCTGCACCTCCTCGATCCACCCGGTTATCGCCCGCATTTCCCGGTTCCCGAACATCTCCCGGACGACGACAAACCCGTCGCGGTGGAAATCCGCCGCCTGCCCGGCGGTCAGGACACTTGGCTCAGCCAGCTTGGGCTGGGTCTGCACGGTCGATTGCGCCCGGTCACATGGCCGCCGGCCGATCGCCGCCGGCCTGCGCCGTGGCGTCGAGGGCGGGTTGCCCGAGTCTGGCCAAGGTTTCCAGCGAGCGGCGCGGCAAGCGTCGCTTCAGCCGGCCCTCGCGGACGAACCACTCGAACGCCTCGGCCAGGGCCTGGCGGGCCGGGGTCTGTGGCAGGCCAAGCTCGCGCACCGCCTTGGAGCAATCGAAGCTGAGCGAGGTGGCGGCCAGCCTGACGCCGGTGACCGGCGCCACCGGCGGTCGGCCGGTGATCCGGTCGGAGATCAGTTCGCTGATGGTCGCCGTGGTGATGGCCAGCCAATAGGGAATGCGGTGGCGGGGCATGGGCAGGCCGCTGATCTCGCCTAGGATCGCGATCACCTCGCTGAGCTTCAGATTCTCGGCCCCGAGCACGTAGCGTTCGCCGATCCGGCCCTTGTCCGCGGCCAGGACATGCCCTACGGCGGCGTCGCGCACATGAATCAGGTTGAACTCGCTTTCCAGGTAGGCGGGGGCTTTACCCTCCAGGAAGCGCAGCAGCATTTGCATCGGCGGGGTCATGTGGTGGTCTCCCGGCCCCACCGGCATGGTCGGGTTGACCACCACGATGGGCTGGCCGCGCTCGATGGCCGCGAACGCCAGCCGTTCGGCCAGGAACTTCGAGCGGCAGTAGGGGCCGGCCATGTCGTCGAGGCTCAGCTCGGCGCTACCGTCGCTCGATCCGTTTACGTGCGCCTGGCGGTGGCTCTTGAGCACCGACTCGGTCGATGTGAAGACGATCCGCTCCAAGTCACGGCGCGCCGCCTCGTCGAGCACGATCCGGGTGCCCTCGATGTTGACGCGGACGTAGTCGAGCGGATCACGCGTCCACAACTCCGGGTTGGCCGCCAGGTGGTACAGCCGGTCCACCCCAATGAGCGACCGGCGCACCGTCTCGGCGTCGGTGATGCTGCCGCGGATCACCTCCACACCGGGGGCCACGGGCCCGGGGTCGGCGATGTCGAGGATCCGAACCCGTTCCCCGCTCTCGGCCAAGAGCCGCACCAGATGGCTGCCAATGAAGCCGGCGCCGCCGGTCACCAAATTGAGGCGGGTCATCGCAACGTTCGCCGGATGCCGGCCATACCGCACAGGGCGAACTGCCACCAGTTCAGCTCCACCCGCCCGGCGATCGGGTCGCGGCGGCGCAGCATCGCGGTCAGGCGCTCGGCGATGCGCACGATCACCGCCGATTCCATGGCCAGCCGGCGGCTGCGCAGTTGGCCGGGCAGGGTGCGGGCCTTGAGCATGAGCCGGTCGACCCCATCCAGGGTACGGTCGAGAACCCGCCGAATCCCCGGGCTTGCCGCGGCGGCGTCGAGGTCCTCGACGCCGACCCCTGCCTCGGCCATCCAGTCGCCGGCCAGGTAGACGCGGTCGAGCTTGCGGTAGTCGTCCTTGCAGTCCTGCAGGTGGTTGATCACCTGCAGCGCGTCACACAGCGCGTCGCTGGCCGGATAGGCGTCGCGCGACTCGCCGTGCAGGTCCAAGAGATAGCGGCCGACCGGTGACGCCGAGTACCGGCAGTAGCCCATCAGATCGTCCCAGTCCTGGTACCGGAGCTTCACCGCGTCCTGCTTGAAGGCGACGATGAGCTCCCGGCAGTGGGTCACCGGGACACCGGTTTGGATGAGGCTCTGGCGAATCCGGTGGGCCTTGATGTAGGCCGGGTCGCCCTCTTCGGCGCCGATGAGCGCACGGTCCATGCCGTCGAGCCGGGCGATCTTGTCCTCCGGCGCCAGGGTCGGGTTGTCGGCGATGTCATCGATGGCCCTGGCAAAGGCATAGAAGCGGGCGATGTGAGGGCGGTGCCGCCTTGAGATCAAGAACGAGCCGACCGGGAAGTTCTCGTCGGCCGAGCCCTTCCCGGACGGCGTTTCCACGCCGCCCGTCGGATCATCGAGTACGATCGCAGACACGGTTAACTCAGCGCAACGCCGCCCCCTGCGCTTCCACAGCCGGAAACGGTTACGGGACCGTCACATTATTAGCAGCTTTGTATCCGCAAATGCAGGGTTTGCCAATTGAACGCCTTATCCTGCGTGCAATTCGCCGATTCTGTGACATTTGGGCATCGAGCGGCGATGGCCCGGCCCTCTCTCGGGCCGGTGACGGGGTCAGGCGATGGCGTCGATCTGCTCGTCGGTTAGCGAGCCCGGCACCACGGTGATGGGGATCCGCAATCCTCCGGCCATCTTGTTGACAAAGTGGGTGACCAGCGGTCCCGGACCCTCGGCGCCGGTGCCCGCACCCAGGACCAGCACCGAGATGCTGGTTTCCTCGTCGATGACCGCGGCCAGCTCCTGCTTGGGATCGCCCTCGCGCACGTAGACCACGGGCATCTGGCCGGTGAGCTGGTTGACCACGCCCGACCATTTATGCAGTAGCTGCTCGGCGGTCTCGCGCTGCTCCTCGCGCATCAGGTCGCCGACCGCCATCCAGTGCTGGAACTCCGCCGGCTGCATCACGAATAACAGCGCCACGCGGCCGCCGGTGCGGCGCGCCCGCAAGCAGGCAAATCGCAGCGCCGCGCCCAGCTCCTCGGTCTCGTCGATGACCACCAGGAAGACCCGGCCGCTGTCGGTTTTCGGCTGGTCGCTCATGGCCCGAGCCGAGGCCCCCTCAAGCCCTTCTGAAAACATATGCCGCCAGCGATCCCGCCAGCAGCGCGGCGAGCACGGCGATTATGCCATGAAGCGCCGGTCGTTGGTGGGCAAAGGCGAACACCCAGGCGCCGATCCCGGCCTTGTTGACGAACAACGGTGTAGTCTGGGCGCTGACCACCTGACCGTCGCGCAACAGGAAAACCTCCACCTGATAGCCTCCGGTCGGCACGTTGGCCGGAAAGAACAGCTCGGCGCGGAACAGCCGGGCGCCAATGAACGTCACCTTGTCGATGTCGATGGGGAACAGCCCGGCCAACTGCATGTTGCGGATGAGCGCGCGGCGGAACAGGATGTAGAGCGCGTCATCGGGGCTCAATCCCTTGGCCTCGAAGCGCAGGCGCTCGACCCCGATCTGGTGGCGATTCAACACCGGCTCGTCGGCGATTTCCTTCGGGGGTCGGTTGCTGCCGACGGCGTAGAAGCTGGGCACGCCTTCGAACTCGATTCGCTTGTCGTTCATCCAGATGCCGCCGTACCGGTCCTTGCGCCAGACCGCCAGGGTCTCCTCGGGTC
This sequence comes from Kiloniellales bacterium, assembly GCA_046759805.1. GTDB lineage: Bacteria > Pseudomonadota > Alphaproteobacteria > JBHICX01 > JBHICX01 > JBHICX01. Next base: position 5,044 of record JBHICX010000047.1, read on the forward strand.
CGCGCACCACCACCACCACATCGCCCTCCTCCTCGACGGCGCCGAACAGCAGCACCTCGGTTCCGGTGAAGCCGGTGGTGATCTGAATCCGGTGGTCGGACAAATCGGCCACCAATGGCTCCGCCGCCCACGGTCGCGTGGCGGCGACGAGGACCATGAGACCGGCGAGGAAGATGGCCTGGACCCGCATCACCGCACCACCCGGAGGCCCAGCGAGTAGATGTCCGCCGGCATCGTCACTAGGTCGGCAATCAGCTTCGCGCACACCGCCAACACCACCAGGGCCAAAAGCCCGCGCAGCTGCTCACCCTGGAGGCGGCCGCTGAAGCGGCTTCCCAGTTGGGCGCCGATCACCCCGCCGGCCAGCAACAGCATCGCCAGGAAGATGTCCACGGTCTGGTTGTTGGCCGACTGCAGGAAGGTGACGGTGGAGGTCACGAAGATGATCTGAAACAGGGAGGTGCCGACCACCACCGAGGTCGGCATGCCCACCAGGTAGATCATCGCCGGCACCATGATGAAGCCGCCGCCCACGCCCATGATCGCCGCCAGGATGCCGACGACGAAGCCGATCGAGATCGGCAGCAGGGCGCTGATGTACAGCTTCGACCTGCGGAACCGCATCTTCAACGGAAGCCCGTGCAGCCAGGTGTGCTGGTGCAGCTTGCGCCGGGCGCCGCCGGGGCGCCGCCGGCGGAACATGGCGCGCAGGCTCTCCATGAGCATCAGCCCGGCGATGGCGCTGAGGAAGACCACGTAGGCGAGCGAGATCACCACGTCGATCTGGCCGATGCCGCGCAGGAACGTGAACAGCTGCACCCCGAACATCGAGCCCACCAGGCCGCCGGCCATCAACACCAGGCCCATCTTGATGTCGACGTTGCCGCGCCGCCAATGGGCGACCACGCCCGACAGCGAGGCGGCGACGATGTGATTGGCCTCGGTCGCCACCGCCACCGGCGGCGGCACGCCGATGAAGATCAGAAGCGGCGTCATCAGGAACCCGCCCCCGACCCCGAACAGGCCGGAGAGATACCCCACGGCGCCGCCCAGGAGCAGGATGACCAGCACGTTCACCGACATCTCGGCGATCGGCAGGTAGATGGGCAGGTAAAGGAAGTCCAGGTAGAACTGGTCCAGGGGCTGGGGCAGGATAGCGTCCATCGCGCGCGATGTCCGACGTTCGCCGGCGCGCTGCCAGTCAAGGCAAGGCGCGGCACATGGCGCCGTCACGGGAACGCCTGCGGCCGCAGGCGTTGATCGGCGCATAATCGAACCGGCGGCGCCCCCGGTCAATAGCCGGCGGCGGCGCATATATGGGATTGGGCATGCCCGACGCACGGTCCATTCATCAGCGGCCGCCGTCGGTTGCGATGCCTCATGGGTTGGACTAGCCTTCCTTCATTGACGCGGAGAAATCCGGCAAAGGCCGGATCGGCGGGCGATGTCGGAAAAAACGCTGCAACGCGAAGTCGCGGCGCGCAAGCAGGCCGAGCAGGCCCTGCGCGAGAGTGAGCAACGCTATGCCTTGGTTACGGAAGCCGCCACCGAAGGCATCTACGAATGGAACATCGAGACCGACGAGCTCTATGTCTCGGACCGCGGGAAGATGTTCTGGTTGGTCCAGGGAGACGATTTGAAGGCGAGTGCCTGGAACCGGCAGATCCATCCCGAAGATTTCGAGAATTACCGCAAGGCGATCGTCGCGCACTTCAAAGGTGTTAGCGACCACTTCGAATGCGAGTACCGCATCCGCGGCCAGACAGGACAGTATCGTTGGGTGCTCGATCGGGCCAAATGCGTGCGCAACGAAGCCGGACGCGCGGTCCGCCTGGTCGGCGCGGTGAGCGATATCACCGAGCGCAAGGAGGTAGAAGAGGCCCTCAGGGAAAGCGACGAGCGCTACGACCTGGCCATGCGGGCGATCAATGAGGGCGTCTACGACTGGAATATCATCACCGATGAGGTCTACTACTCGCCGCGTGTCCTTGAGATGGTCGGCCTCTCGTCCGGAGAACTGCAAACCGGCCAGGATTGGCTGAGCCGAATCCATTCGGAAGATCTCGATCACTACAAGGCGGGAATGGCTGCGCATTTCAAGGGTCAGACCGATAGCTTCTCGTGCGAGTACCGGTATCGAACCAAGGACGGCGAATGGCGGTGGGCGCGCCAGCACGGCGTCGCCCTCAGGGACGACAACGGCCGCGCCTACCGTATGGTCGGCTCGACCGGCGATATCACCGAGCAGAAGCAGATGGAACAGGCGCTGGAAAGCGCCTGGAACCGACTGCGAGACGCCGTCGAAGCCCTGTCGGAAGGCTTCGCCTTGTACGACGCCGAGGATCGGCTCGTGCTTTGCAACGACACCATCAAGGAGATCTATTCGGGCACAGCGGATCTGCTCCTCCCCGGCGTTTCCTTCGAGGAGATTCTTCGCGCGGCAACCGAGCGAGGGATCTACGCTGGGGACGCCAGCCAGGCCGATGCCTGGATCGCCGAACGGCTGCGCAGGCACCGCGATCCGTCCGGTCCGCACGAACAACAGCAAGCCGATGGGCGGTGGGTGCAGATCAGCGAGCGCAAGACCACCGACGGCGGCACGGTCAGCGTTTATACCGACATCTCCGAGTTGAAACGGCGCCAAGAACAGTTGGGCGAACTGGTCGAAAAGCTGGAGATCGCGCGCGACCAGGCGATGCAGGCGACCCAGGCCAAGAGCCGGTTCCTGGCCAGTATGAGCCACGAGCTGCGCACGCCCTTGAACGCCATCATCGGCATCACCGAGATGCTCCAGGACGACGCCGAGGACCTGGGCCAAGACGACCTCCTGGAGCCGCTGGGGCGCATCACCCGGGCCGGCATGCACCTGCTGCAACTGATCAACGAAATCCTGGACCTATCCAAGATCGAAGCCGGGCGGCTGGAACTCCACCTGGAGGACATCCGAATCGCGACCTTGATCGAAGATCTGGTGACCACCGCGCGGCCGCTGACTGACCAGAACCAGAACCGCCTGGTCGTCCACTGTCCGGACGACCTGGGCGGGATGCACGCGGATCTCACGCGGGTGCGACAGATCGTACTCAACCTGTTGAGCAACGCCTGCAAGTTCACCGAGAACGGTGAGGTGAGGCTGGAGGCGGGGCGCCAACGCTTGAGTGGGCGCGATTGGGTCGAGTTCACCGTGGCCGACAGCGGAATCGGCATGACCCCGGAACAGCTAGCCAAACTGTTTCAGGAGTTCAGCCAGGCGGACAGCTCGACCACCCGACGCTACGGCGGCACCGGGCTTGGTCTGGCGATCAGCCGGCGCCTCGCCCGCTTGATGGGCGGCGACATCGAGGTGGCCAGCACGCAAGGCGAAGGCAGCACGTTTACCGTCCGCCTGCCAGTCGAGGTCGGCGAGCCGGCCGCGGATGCGAGCCAACCGGTGGCGCGCCAGGCGGCGGCGGCCAAGGCCGCGCGAAAGGCCACCGACACGGTCCTGGTGGTGGACGACGACCAGACGGCGCGGGACCTGATGCGCCGCTTCCTGGCCGGGGAAGGCTTCGACGTGGTCACCGCGAACGACGGTAAGCAGGGCCTGGCGCTGGCCCGCAGGCTCGCACCCTCGGTGATCACGCTGGACGTGCTGATGCCGGGCCTCGATGGCTGGAGCGTGCTGCAAGAGCTCAAGGCGGACCCGGAGCTGGCGGCGATCCCGGTGGTGATGCTGACCATCGTGGACGAGAAGAACAAAGGCTACGCCCTGGGCGCGGCGGACTATATGACCAAGCCGGTCGATCGTGAGCGGCTGCGCGGGATACTCGACAGGTACCGGTCGGACGACAATGGCCAGCGCGTTCTGGTGGTCGAGGACGAGAAAACTACACGCCAGCTTTTGCGCCGTATGCTGGTCGGCGAGGGCTGGCAGGTGAGCGAGGCGGAGAACGGGCGGGTAGCGCTGGAGCGACTGGCCGAGGCGCGGCCGGATTTGATCCTGTTGGACCTGTTGATGCCGGAGATGGACGGGTTCGAATTTCTTTCGAAGCTGCGGCAGACCCCGACGATGCGCCATGTCCCGGTGGTCGTGGTGACCGCCGCGGACCTCAGCGACGAAGATCACCGTCGGCTCAACGGCGGCGTCGAGCGGGTGCTGCGGAAGGCGGCCTACAGCCGCGACCAGCTACTGGCCGAGCTCAGAGATCTGGTCGCCATTTATGTGGGCAAAGCGGGCGCCGGCGACGACGGGGGCGGCGATGGCTAAGATCCTCTACGTCGAGGACAACGAGGACAATGTCTACATGCTGACCCGGCGGCTGCGGCGCAACGGCCACGAGGTGATCATCGCCGGCGATGGCGAGCAGGGCCTGGCCATGGCGCGCGCCGAGGCGCCGGCGTTGATCCTGATGGACCTGAGTCTGCCTGTCATGGACGGCTGGGAGGCCACCCGCCGCCTCAAGGCGATGCCCGAGACCCGCGATATTCCGGTCATAGCCCTCTCGGCCCATGTCATGGCCGGCGACAAGGAGAAGGCGCTCGCCGCCGGCTGCGACGACTACGACACGAAGCCAGTCGATATGCCGCGGCTCTTGAAGAAGATGGCGGCGCTCCTCCCGGAGGATACCGGGACATGAGCGACCCCGACGCTCCCGCCCTCCTGGTGGTCGACGACAACGAGGACAACCGCTACACGCTGGCCCGTCGGTTGAAGCGCGAGGGCTACACCAACGTGGCGTTAACCGAGAACGGGCGGCAGGCGCTGGACATGCTGGCGCGGCGGCCGTTTGATCTGGTGCTGCTCGACATCATGATGCCGGAGATGGACGGCTACCAGGTGCTCGAGCACATCAAGTCGAGCCAGGATCTGCGGGAGATCCGGGTGATCATGATCTCGGCCGTGGACGAGCTGGACAGCGTCGTGCGCTGCATCGAACTGGGCGCCGACGACTATCTGCCGAAGCCGTTCAACGCGGTGCTCTTGAAGGCGCGGGTAGGCGCCTGTCTGGAGAAGAAGCGGTTCCGCGACCAGGAGGCCGCCTACCTAAGCCAGATCGACCGCGAGCGGCAGCGGGCCGACGATCTGCTGCATGCCATCCTGCCGGCGGCTGCGGTACAAGAGCTGAAGGCGACCAACGCCGTGTTGCCGCGGCGCTTCGAGGACGTCGCGGTGTTGTTCTGCGACGTCGTTGACTTCACCTCGTACTGCGACGAGCACCCTCCCGAGGAGGTGGTCGGCCAGTTGCAGGCATGGGTCGATGCCTATGAGGGCATCGTGCAGCGGCACGGGCTGGAAAAGATCAAGACCATCGGCGACGCCTTCATGGCCACGGCCGGCCTGCTGCAACCGGTGGAGGAGCCGGCGCTGGCCAGCGTGCGCTGCGGGCTGGACATGGCGGCAGCGGCGCGGCGGCTTGAGTCCGGGTGGACCGTGCGGGTGGGTGTTCATCTGGGCCCGGTGGTGGCCGGGGTGATCGGCCACCGCCAATACATGTTTGACCTCTGGGGGGACACGGTGAACACGGCGGCTCGCATCGTCGGCAAGGCCAGCCCCGGCGCCGTCGTGGTCAGCGGCGCGGCCTGGCGGCACCTAAAGGACAGATGCCGCGGTCGCTCGTTCGGCTTCGTCGAGCTCAAGGGCAAGGGCCGCCAGGAGCTCATCGAGTGCTATGAGGTACCGTGAGCCGCCCGTCGCGCTGGCGGCGGTGAACCGCCTCTCACGTCTTTCGCGGCACGTAATCTTGGAATCGCAACGCTAGAGCCTGATCCATTCAGGCGGAGCCGGCCCGCTCCCCCTCCCGGCCACCCAACGGGATCGTACGCTGTGGGTGGCCGGGCGGGGGAGTGGGCCGGAGCGATTCCAAAGGAGT
>JBHICX010000048.1:0-10817 GCA_046759805.1 Kiloniellales bacterium
CGCGAGGCGCTGGACGCGCCGGCCTGGCGTCGGCAGGTCACCTATGTCGCCGCCGTCAGCGCCTGGTGGGCCGACCGGGTGGGGCCGCATTTCGACGATTGGGACGCGGCGCGCCCGATCCTGAAAGCGCTGGGCCTGGCGGCGGACGCACTGGACTGGACGGTGGCGCGGCTGTCCACCGGCGAGCGCCAGCGCTTGGCCTTGGCCCGGGCGCTGGTTCTCCAGCCACGGGTGCTGTTGCTCGACGAGCCCACCGCGGCCCTGGATGTGGACGCGACCACGGCGGTGGAGGCGGTGCTCAAGGACCGCCTGCAAGACGGCGTGGCGATCCTCTTGGTCAGCCACGACATTGCGCAGGCCAGGCGGCTGGCGCGGCGGCAGTTCCGGGTCGAGGCCGGGGTGCTGCGCGAGGCTCAGCCATGAGCCCGGTGTGGATAAGCGAGTGGGAGCTGGCGCTGGCCGCCCTGCTCCTCATCGCCAACGCGGGGCTGTCGCTGGCGCTGGGTCTCGGCATCGGTGGTCAGATGCTGTTCAACGGCCTGCGCATGGTGGTGCAGCTATGGCTCATCGGGCTGGTGCTCACGATCCTGTTCCAGAACGCCGCGCCGCACTGGACGCTTCTGATGATGCTGGTGATGTGCCTGTTCGCCGCCTGGGAGGTGCGGGCGCGCCAGACCCGGCGGCTCGCCGGTTGGTGGGGCTACGGCCTCGGCGCCGGCACCATCGTGATGGCCGGAACGCTGATCACGCTCTTCGCGCTCACCGTCACGCTTGAGCTCCAGGCCTGGTACGACCCGCGCTATGCCATCCCGTTGCTCGGCATGATTCTTGGCAACACCATGACCGGCACCGCGATCGGGCTCAACACCTTCACCGACACCCTGTGGCGCGACCGCGACGCGGCGGAGGCCCGCCTGGCCCTAGGCGGCACCCGCTGGCAGGCGGTGTCCGGGGCCTCGAAGGGGGCGGTCAAGAATGGGCTCATTCCGACAATCAATGCCATGGCCGCCGCCGGCGTAGTATCCCTGCCGGGCATGATGACCGGCCAAATCCTCGCCGGCGTCGACCCGATGCTGGCCATCCGCTACCAGATCCTGGTCATGTTCCTGATCGCCGGCGGCACCGGGCTCGGCGTGTTGGCGGCGGTGTTCGCCGCCGCGGGGCGGCTCACCGACCGGCGCCACCGCCTGCGCCTCGACCGCCTGGCGGTGCCGCCGGCCGCGGAGGTCTGAGCCGCCCGGCGAAGCGCGTGGCCTGGACCGCGGCCGGTTGCAGCGGCGGCCGCGCTGCTCTGGAACAAGCTGAGGCGATGATAGGTGACGCGAGGGGCAGGCAGCGGTGACCCAAAATGGTTGACCGGCCGATGGCCGCCTAATCATCGTCGCGGAGCAGACCAGCTTCGTAAGCCCAAGTCTGCCAATCGACCTCTTCACTCTCTGTGACGGCGAGGTCGTTTGACAGCTCATGATTCTCTGTGAAGATCACGAGGTTGTCACAGTGCCACCGCGCGCTCGGGACAATCAGGCCGTCGCGGTCGAGAAAGGCAACGGCTGCACCGATTTCTTGAGTGCGCCGATGGTCGCGTCCAGCAAATTCAGCCATGTTGACGCCGAGCCGCTCGAGATCGGCGCGAAGCAGCCTCAGCGTGCGACCCGTGGTGACCCTGATACGATGAATGACGGCAACCTTGCTTGGTCGTGGCGTTAGCTGTCCCCAGTGATAGGAGGTCTCCGCCAAAGCGCCTTCACGCTCAAGACTCGTGTAAAGGATCGGGATCTGATGCCGGGCATCGCCTACTGGCGCCCACCGCCCGCCACTGGTTGATGGCGCTAGCGGGTCGAGGCTGGCGCGTGTTGCCCGAAACGCTTCACCATCGAATCGCTCCGTCGCAAACGCACTCAGTTGTTCAAGGAGAGTCGGATCGTGGATCACTTGGTGTTGAAGGTTTACAAGAACACGCCATCGCGGAGCTGATTGATCATGGCAAGAACCTCATCAGTTCGGCCCTTTTGAATAAGCTCAGCCGGTCTTGCGCCGTCGAGCAATCTTTGCCGGGAGTACAACCAAAGTCGGGCTTCATGCGGCTCATAGAAGTCGGACAACTGATCAATTATGTACTCAAGCTCAAGCAGTGTCTTCTCTGTTTCGGGGTGCGGAAAGGCACGCCCCCGGTTCCAACGCGAGACAGTCTCGGGGCGCGAGTCGAGGAGGTTAGCGACGTCCACATTCTTCAACGCACCCTTGGTGCGGATGGAATCAAGCTTCCTTGCAACAGCATTACTCATCGGCGTTGTTCCTCCCTTCCATGGCATTGTTTGAGGACATACGCCACGTCAACCTAGTGATTCACGCGCAGCCCGGCGCAACGGTACTGAAGCGAAGGAGCGCGGCGGATTGGCTTCAGCGTGTTTTCCCAAGGCGACACGAAGGTGGTCCAGGCGTTTGCGGTGAGCACGCGTTTTTTTGGCCATCGCGTCGTCTGGCCAATTGATATTCGCCGCCGCGAGAGCACGGTCTGTCGCTGGTCGCATGTATTGCTCGAGAAACCTCTGCACGCGCAAAGATTCGGGGACCTGACCAAGCCTCGCGACTTCCTGTATGCGCTGATACAGGAAATGCCTCACCGGATTTTCAAACATGTCCCGCGCCCCGCGCGGACAGCAGTGGCCGTCCCGGCACCCGAATAGGGCTCGCGCTCGGGACGAGGAACCGAGGAGCAGCTTGGCCTCCGAAGGCTTGAGCATCAGGTCGAGTTCTCGAACGTAGACGCGCCGGGGCATGGAGCGCGCTTTGCCGCGCGCGCGTGGGCGTCTCCAGTACGAGGCGTCGAAGCGTTCTTGCAGGGTCACGCCGTGTGTGATGCCCCCAACGGCACCGAAGGCAAGGAGGCCGAGTCCGATCAGTCCGCCAACCTGGTCACCGACAATCGGAACCTCGGGCGTGTGGAAGTCGGCGCAAGCTTTGATGTACGATCGCGCTGCTGTTGGCGTGCTCGAAGAGCCGAAGCTATCGATCTTCAGCCATATCGCAGCCGCCGGAACATCGCGCAACGCATTTGCAAGTGATCGCCGTTCTGACCGATCCCGCAGCACGCTGTAGGGAATCGCCAGCGAATAGATTAAAGGAATTCGCCGGCCGCCATTGCGGTCGAGATGATCTCGCAGCCACCCCGCTGCTTCAATGTCGCGTGCCAACCACGGGTCCGCCGCATTCTGGAGAAGGTGACTCGGAGCGAGGACCTGAGTGAAGCCCTGCTCTAGCACGAATTCCCCAAGGGCTTCGGCACGCTGACGCCCACTTACACCTCGAAAATCATCGATTCGATGCGGCCGACCCACGCCCCACGGCAGTGCACCGAGAGCCTCGGTGTAACCGCCAACAGTTGCTGCGGGCTGCGTCTTCGGATCGAGGATAGCATCGAGTCTGCGCTCCACGATCTGTTCGCGAAGCTCCTTGTGTCGGTTAACGTGGACCGCGTCGAACACCACGCCGAAACACTCGGCATCACCAGCTGCGAGCAGATTGAGGAGCTCGATATGGTCATTGCGACCTGCACGCACATAGAGCCCTAACGGCTCGGGCGCCGGTCGAACCGCCCTTGGGGGCGACATTTGGATAACGTTATCGGCCATAGCACACTCCTATGCAGGCTTGCACTGACTATATCATAGACATTTTTAATGTGCAATTAATTGCGTTTTTCGTTGCAGCCGCATCGCCCTGATCGGTCATGTGCGGCGGAGCATCCAGCGGGTCTACTGCGCCATCGCCGCGCGATGTCGGAGAGGGTCGCGCGGAGGCTCGGCGAGCCCGCTTGCCGGATGCCGAAGATTGTGATGCAGCGACACGCCGGTTGGGGCATGTCACGACCCGCGCTATGCCATCCCGTTGCTCGGCATGATTCTTGGCAACACCATGACCGGCACCGCGATCGGGCTCAACACCTTCACCGACACCCTGTGGCGCGACCGCGACGCGGCGGAGGCCCGCCTGGCCCTAGGCGGCACCCGCTGGCAGGCGGTGTCCGGGGCCTCGAAGGGGGCGGTCAAGAATGGGCTCATTCCGACAATCAATGCCATGGCCGCCGCCGGCGTAGTATCCCTGCCGGGCATGATGACCGGCCAAATCCTCGCCGGCGTCGACCCGATGCTGGCCATCCGCTACCAGATCCTGGTCATGTTCCTGATCGCCGGCGGCACCGGGCTCGGCGTGTTGGCGGCGGTGTTCGCCGCCGCGGGGCGGCTCACCGACCGGCGCCACCGCCTGCGCCTCGACCGCCTGGCGGTGCCGCCGGAGTGATCGCCGGGCTGGAGCCGCCTGAACGGATACTGCGCTAGAAGGCGCCGACGGCGCCGTCACTGCGCGGGTCGTTGGCCCCTTCCATGAGGCCGGACGGGTGCAGGACGACGGCGCCGGCGTGTCCCATCACGTCGTCGAAGTCTCCGACCACGGCCACGTCGTGGCCGGCCCGGCGCAGCGACTCGATAACCTGGTCGGGGAACCGGCACTCGATTCGAAGGTCCGTGCGCGGCGCCCCCCAGGTACGGCTGAGCACCCAACGCGGTGCGGTGATGGCGCGTTGCAGCCCCTGGCCGAACAGCGCGTAGCGGCTGAACACGGCCGCCTGGGTCTGGGGCTGACCCTCGCCGCCCATGGCGCCATAGAGCATCACCCGGCCGTCGCTCAAGCGCGCCAGAGCCGGGTTGTTGGTGTGAAACGGCAGGCGGCCGGGGCGGAGGTGGTTCTGCCGGTCGTGGCTGAGGGAGAAGCTCGAGCCCCGGTTCTGCCATTGGATTCCGGTATCGGTGAGCACCACCCCGGAGCCGAACTCCCAGTAGATGCTGTGGATGAAGCTGACCGCCCGACCGGTGCCGTCGACGGCGCCCAGCCAGACCGTATCGCCGCGCTGGGCCGGCGCCGGCCAGGGCATGGCCTTGGCCATGTCGATTCGGCCGGCCAGCTCGTCCAGCGCCCCATCGGTCAGGAAGTCCCTGGGATCCTTGTTCATGTAGCGCGGGTCGGTAACGTATCGGTTGCGCACGAGAATGGCATGCTTGGTCGCCTCCACCACGCCGTGGACATGGGCGAAGCCGTCCACCTCATCGCAGCCGAGGCGGTCAAACATGCCGAGTATCATGAGCGAGGTGACGCCCTGGGCGGGTGGCATCACGTTGTACACCGTACCCGACCGTAGCGTCAGCGCCAGGGGCTCGGTCTCGACCGGCTGCTGGCCGGCGAGATCGTCCGCCGTCACCGGACTGCCGGCGCGCGCAAGCCCGGCGGCGATTCGTCGTGCCAGGTCGCCGCGGTAGAAGTCGTCGAGTCCGGCCGTGGCCAATCGCTCCAGGGTGTCGGCGAGGGCCGGCTGCTTGAACAAGGTCCTGGGCGTCGGCGCCGCGGCGTCCACCAGGAAGGTGTCGGCCCACCCCGGCACCTCCAGCAATTCGTCCCGTTTCTCGGCGGTGAATCGATGCTGGCTTTCGCTGACCGGGAAGCCCGCGCGGGCGTAATGGATGGCCTCCTCCAAAAGGCGCGCGAGCGGCAGTTTGCCGCCCCATTCGGCGCTGACGGCGAGCGCCGCCTTAAAGCCGGAGACGGTTCCCGCCACCGTGTTGGCGGCCAAGGGTCCGCGCGGCGGCACCGCGTCCAGGCCGTGGCGCCGGTAAAGGTCTTCGTCCACGCCTGCGCCCGCGGCGCCAACGGCATTGATGGCGCGCGGCACGCGCCGGCCCGGTTCGCTGATCAGCCAGAAGCCGTCGCCGCCGAGACCGTTCATATGCGGATACACGACGGAAATGGCCGCCGCCGCCGCCACCATCGCTTCGATCGCGTTGCCGCCTTCACGCAACACATGCAAACCCGTCTGGGCGGCCAAATGGTGGGACGCCGTCACCAAGCCGCGGGTCGATTTCGATGACTGCAGCATCTTTCAGGTCTCGGGATCGGGCCTACCGGTAATCGCGCATGACCTTGGCGACACGAATGCGCAGGTCGGCAAAGATTTCGGCCCTGCCCTTTTCCTGGGCGGCGCGGTGCTCGAAATGATCCCGCCAGGCGCTGACCGCGTCCTCGTCGCGCCAAAAGGAGAGAGAGACGTACTTGCCTTTGGTGGTCAGGCTCTCGAACCGTTCCACGGAGATGAAGCCATCAATCTTCTCGAGCTCGGGCCGAAGCTGGGCCGCCAGGTCGAAATAGGCCTGTCCCTTTCCCTCTCGCATCTCGACCTCGAAGATGACGGCGATCACCGAGATTCTCCCGCGTCGTCGATCATGATCCCTCACCTCTCTACTCGGACGGCGTCGGCTGGGCAACAGCGCTCAACCAGGTCCCTATGGACAGGCCAGGTTGTATCCTATCTAAGCTCTATCTAATCTCACCTTTCGTTTTTGGTGCGGATCAAAAGAGCGGTCCCTGCGTGTGCAATGCGGGTCGTCTCACACCAGCGTTCGAAGAACATCACCACAAGCTTGGCAGGACTGAATCCATGAAACGCCGTGATTTCCTTAAAATAACCGCCGTCGGAGGCGCCGCCGTGGCTGCCGCCTCCGGCTTTCCCAGGCCCGCGAGCTCGCAGGGCCTGATGGAATGGACCATGATCACCACCTGGCCCATGAACTTTCCGGGCCTGGGGACCGGCGCCAACCTGCTCGCCGACTTCATCACGCGCGGCTCGGAGGGCCGCCTCAAGGTCAAGGTTCACGGCGCCGGCGAAATCGTCCCGGCCTTCGAATCCATGAACGCGGTTGCCGGCGGCAGCGTCGAGATGGGCCATGGGGCGCCGTACTACTGGAAAGGCAAGGTTCCCGCGTCGCAGTTCGTGGTCCCGGGGCCGTTCGGCTTTACGGCGCAAGAGTACAACGCCTGGATCCAGTATGGCGGCGGCCAGAAGCTCGCCGACAAGGTCTACCGGGAGCTCGGCTGCAAGTTTTTCGTCAGCGGAAATACCGGCGCCCAGATGGGCGGCTGGTTCAACAAGGAGATGGCCACGCTCGACGACTACAAGGGCCTGAAGATGCGCATCCCGGGCCTCGGCGGCGAGGTGGTCAAGGCCGCCGGCGGGAACGTCGTCAACCTGCCCGGCGGCGACATTCAGCCGGCGCTTCAGTCGGGCGCGATCGACGCCACCGAGTGGGTTGGCCCCTACAACGACCTCGCCTTCGGTCTCTACAAGGCTGCCAAGTTCTACTATTACCCGGGTTGGCACGAGCCCGGCACCTGCCTCGACAACTTCATCAACATCCAGAAGTGGGAGGCCCTGCCGGGCGACCTGAAGGCGCTTGTCGAGTCGGCGAATGCGGCGGTGAACAGCTTGGTGCTGGGCGAGTTCATCGCCCGCAACAACGCCTCGTTCCACACGCTGGTGACCAAGCACAATGTCCAGCTCCGGCGCTTCAGCAACGACATCCTGAAAGTCCTCGGCGCACTGGCCGGCCATGTGCTGAACGATATCGCGTCGGGCGATCCGCTGAGCCGCGAGGTCTTCGACAGCACCCTCAAGTTCCGTAAGGACGCCATCGGCTGGTCCAAGAGGTCGGAGCAAACGTACCTGGCGGCTCGCGCCCTGCCGTTCAAATATGCAGAGCCCTCGTCGGGATAAGCGTGGCGCCTGGCGCGCACCAAGGTTTGTGTTCTGCCGGCGTGGGGATTCCCCACGCCGGTTTTCTTTGAGCACCGTTTTCAACCTGACGCCGGCTGCGACCCCGGGGATCGGCGCAGCGCTCGCCTGCCGCCGTTTGTTGCTAACCGAAAAGGGCCTTGGGCAGCCAGGTGGCCAAGGCCGGGAACAGCGCCAGAAAGCCAAGTGCAAGCAACTGGATGACGACGAAGGGAACGATGCCGCGGTAGATGTCCATGGTCGTGACCGCGGCCGGGGCCACTCCACGCAAATAGAACAGTGCGAATCCGAAGGGCGGCGTGAGGAAGCTGGTCTGAAGGTTGAGGCCGATCCGGCCTTCGCCGAATGGGAGCCATGGCCGGCCCCGGCGATTCCTCAATCCAGGTTCGGACCGACATGGAAAGTAGACCAATCAGTAGGGCGGGCAGGCCGCGGACGGCGGGATAGAGGAACCGCGGTCAGCCCTTGCCGAGCTCCTTGCGGACCAGGGCCGCGCCTTTGCCAAGGGCACCGAGCTTGCCCGCGGCCACGTGCCGCGGCAGCGGTGCCATGCCGCAGTTGGTGCACGGATACATCCGTTCCGGGTCGACGAACTGCGTGGCGCTCTTGATGGTCTGGGCCACCTTCTCCGGCGTCTCCACTTCCAGCGAGGCGACGTCGATCGCGCCCACCATGACCGCCTTGTCCTTGAGAAGCCCGATGAGCGACAGGGGCACCTTGGAACCGGCGCATTCGAGCGAAACCTGGTCGATCCGGCTTTCATTGAGCGCCGGGAAGATTTCCTCGTATTGTCGCCACTCGGCGCCCAGGGTTTCCTTCCACCGGATGTTCTCCTCGATCCCGTAGCCGTAACAGATGTGCACGGCGGTGGTGCACCTGATCCCGTCGATGGCCCGATGCAGGGCCGCAATGCCCCACTCCCTGACGTCGTCCAAGAACACGTTGAACGCAGGCTCGTCGAACTGGATGACGCTGACACCGAGGCCCTCCAGCTCCTTGGCTTCCTCATTCAAGAGTTCGGCGAAGGCCATGGCCATATCGGCGCGATTGCCATAGTGCGCGTCGGCGATGGTGTCGCAGATGGTCATCGGGCCGGGCAGGGTGAACTTGAGCTTGCGGTCCGTATGCGTCCGGGTGAAACGGACCTGCGTCCCATGCACCGAGCCGCCGCGGCGGACCGGCCCGGTGACCGTGGGCACCTCGACCACGTAACGGTTGTCGCGGATGCCCATCGTGGTCTTCTTGTTCCAGTCGATGCCGTCGATCTGCTGCAGGAAGCCGTGCACGAAATGGACCCGGAACTGCTCGCCGTCGCTGACGATGTCGATGCCGGCGTCTTCCTGTTCCTTGAGCCAAATGAGGGCGGCGTCCTGTTGCCCCCGCTCGAGCTCGGCCCCTTGGAGCCGCCAGGGCGCCCACAGCTTCTCCGGCTCCGCCAACCAAGACGGCTTCGGCAGGCTGCCCGCGATGGTGGTCTCAAGCATGCGACCCCTCCCCGAAACCCGCGTGTTTCAACAGGTGCTCCGTGTGGCGCGATGATACCCGTGCGGTTCGGCGCAGTCATCCGCAAGTGGGGAGGCGGGCTTGGAGACGGAGGAAACTGGTGCCGCAGGAGGGACTCGAACCCCCGACCCATGCATTACGAATGCATTGCTCTACCAACTGAGCTACTGCGGCTTGGCCGCCGGCCAACTTACTGCGGGCGGTTGGCCACGGTCAACGCGGCAGGCCACGAGAGACCCCAGCACGCGCGAGGTTTTCGGCCGCCGGAAAAGTGTCTACAGTGAGGTCCCTTACAATCCGCCGCAGGGGCAACTGGGATATCTGCTTTCATGCCTGACGGTCAGTCTTCTGCCGGACCGGCCGGCGGCGCCGCGAGCACTCCGGACGGCCGCACTGCCTATCGGCCGCAGAACCGGCGGCGCGTATTGTGCGTGTTTCCGCGCTATGCGCCGTCGTTCGGCACCTTCCAGCACGCCTACCCGCTGATCCCCAGGGTGCGGGCGTTCATGCCGCCGCAAGGGCTGTTGCTGATCGCCGCCTACCTGCCGGCCGAGTGGGAGGTCCGCTTCATCGACGAGAACCGGCGGCTGGCGCGCGACCGGGACTTCCGTTGGGCCGACGCGGTGTTCATCAGCGGCATGCACGTGCAGCGAGGCTTCATCGACGACATCAATGACCGCGCCCACCGCTTCGGCAAGGTTACGGTGCTGGGCGGGCCTTCGGTGTCGGCCTGCGCCGGCTATTACCCGCAGGTCGACCTGCTGCATGTGGGCGAGCTGGGCGACGCGACCGATCAGATCATCGCCCGCCTGGATGAGACCACGGCGCGCCCGGAACGCCAATTGGTCTTTACCACGGCCGAGCGCACGGCGCTCAGCGCGTTCCCGGCACCGGCGTACAACTTCGTCGACATGCGCGACTACTTCCTGGGCTCGATCCAATACTCGTCGGGCTGCCCGTTCCGGTGCGAGTTCTGCGATATCCCGATGCTCTACGGTCGCAACCCGCGGCTCAAGGAGCCGACGCAGATCCTGCGCGAGCTCGATACCATCGTGGCCAACGGGGCGCTGGGCGCGGTCTACTTCGTCGACGACAACTTCGTCGGCAACCCGAAGGCGACCCGGGCGCTGATGCCGCACCTGATCCGCTGGCAGCGGGACAACGGCTATCCGCTGCGGTTCGCCTGCGAGGCTACCCTCAACATGGCGCAGATGGAGGACCTCCTGGAACAGATGCGCGAGGCCGCGTTCCACACCGTGTTCGTCGGCATCGAGACGCCCGAGGAGGCGGCGCTCGAGGCCATGGTCAAGAAGCAGAACCTGCGCATGCCGATCCTCGAGGCGGTGGAGACCTTCAACCGGTACGGCATGGAGGTGGTCTCCGGCATCATCATGGGCCTGGACACCGACCACGAGCGCACCGGCGAGGTCATGCTCAAGTTCATCGAGGCCTCCAACATCCCGATGCTCACCATCAACCTCTTGTACGCGCTCCCCATGACGCCGCTCTACGACCGGCTCGAGGCGGAAGGACGGTTGCTTGGCGATGACGAGGCCCGCGACAAGGTCTCCAACGTCTGCTTCAAGTTGCCGTACGAAGAGGTGGTGCGCATGTGGTACGACACCATCACCGGCGCCTATCAGCCGGACAACCTCTTGAAGCGCTACGCCCATCAGACCGTGGCCACCTTCCCGAACCG